>JAHWKP010000006.1 GCA_019347775.1 Actinomycetota bacterium
CTACGACGACCGCCAGGCCAGCCGTCAAGCCGGCAACTATTCCGTAACGGTCACCGAGTCGTGTCTTGACAGGCGCGAGCAAGTCCCCTGGAGCCATTGGCCTGGCAGCCTATGTGAGCTGGTGGGTCAGAAGCCGGTTGCGAAGGATGCGATGGTCTTGAATCTCTGGTCCGCACAGTCGGCTTCGAGCAAGTGGGCCGATTGGGCGCCGAAGTGATTACCTGCCCCGGGCCGGTACTGCAGCTTTGGAAAGACGTTGGTCTCGAACGCTCGGCCGCTCTCCATCGTCTGCACGATGCTCTGGCGGCTCATGCCCGCGCCCGCGGCGTTGAAGATCTGGTGGACGCTCTTGTTCAGGCCCCACAGGGCGATGCCGAAGTCATCGGGCTCCGCCCCGGTCTGAGCTCGATAGGCCGGCCGGTAGGCGGGGTCGAGCCGGTCGATGATGTCGAGCTGCGGGAAGGGTGACAGGAACTTCGCTCCGGCGATCGCCGGGCACCCTGCTTGCGCCACGATGTTCAGACCGTTCGACAGTCCCGGACCGATCCAGGTGGGGTTGTAACCCTGACTGTTGGACTGCTGGGCCAGCGATATGAACGGTGTGGGGGAGAAGAGCACGTAGACGACATCGGCTTCCGACGTCTGAAGCTCCCGGCTGATGGTCAGGATCTCCGACTGGCTGGGATTCTTGGAGATGAACTTGCTGTAGACGATCTCCAGCCCCTGCTGCCGGCCCAGGCCCTCGATGGAAGCCTTGGTCTCCCGGAAAGCAGGAGTGTCCTGGACGACGATGCCGAACTTGTTGTTCTGGGTGACCTTCTTCGCCAATTGCGCCAACGGACGGTTCTGCTGGAGGTAGGTCTGCGACAGCGCGAAGTACCCGCGCAGCTTGTCCAGCTCCACCTGGTTCACCCCCGCCGACAGGTAGGGCACCCCCACGCTGTTGGCGTACTTCGCACAGGCGGTGATCTGGTCTCCGCCGGCTGCACCGACGAGAAGGAAGACCTTGTCCTGTTCGACCATCTTCCGACAGACCCGCACCGCGGTCGTCGGGTTGAACTCGTCGTCTTCGAAGACCACGGTCACGTGCTTTCCGAAGACCTCCTTGATGTGGTCCCAGTAAACGTTGACGCCCCGACGGAAGGATTCAGTCGGCACAGCCGCCGCGCCGGTGACCGGGGCGTGCAAGCCGATCTTGATCTCCTTGTCGCCGATGCCAGTGCGGTCGCCGGCTGGAGCAGCTCCGCCGCCACCCCCGGTGCCGCCTCCGCCGGTAGTCCCACCGCCTCCTCCTGAGCCGCCGGTCCGGCCGCCACCGGTCGCACTACCGCCACCGGTCGCGCCCCCGCCACCGGTCGCGCCCCCGCCACCGGTGGCACCGCCTCCACCACCGCCGAGGCCGCCTTCGCCCCCGAGATCGTCACCGCCCTCGAAGTCGCCGCCGCCGTCGCCCAGGTCATCGAAGCCGCCGCCGCCGGCGCCCTCACCACCGAAGGCGCCTCCTTCTCCAGATGCGACGTTGGACACGTTGGGCTTCTGGCCACACGCGGCCGCTATCAGCGTCAGGAAGGCGAGGCATACGATGAGCCGGGACCGGCGGTTCGAGAAAGCGGTTCGTTCTGGTGAGTGGGTCAAGTCGCCTCCAGCGTGTGGGTTCGGGTGGCCCGACGGGCGGAAAGGGCTCGGGTGACGCCGCCGCGGCGGGTGACCGCTGCTTCAGCTGTCATCGGCCTACCGAGGGCGAGGCCGGCTACGACGAGAAGCGCCAGGAGTCCGAGGAACCCGAGTACGGCGATGAGGGGAATGTTGCCCATGATGTTGCCGACCTGCTCGCCGACACTCCGGCCCGCGGCCGTGGGCTGCGTCTCTTCTACGGGAGCGGGCTCAGCCGGTGGCTCGGGAACCGTCGCTTGACCGGTGGCGAAATCGCCCCCGGTTCCGGATCCGAACGAGTCGGTGCGGATGTCGTCACCGAAAGTCGTCGTTCCGCCGAAGTCGCCACCGGAGTCGAACGATTGGCCGCCGACGGCGAAGGGGTCCTCGGGCTCGGAACCGCCGGTCGCCCGGAAGGTGAACTGAGGCGGCGTCTCCGATGCCAGCCCTGCCCAGGTCACTTGGAAGGTCGCGGGCGGGCCGCCGACGGGCATGAGCAACACACCGTGCTGGCCAAGGGTGCTCGTGGGCGAAAGGAGTTCCTGCCCGTAGGCCTTGAGATCGAACTTCCAGCGCCCTTCCTCGTCGCGCTCGCCCGGAGCGGACGCAAGCTCGCAGTTGGCTTCGGGCCGGCCGTTGAAGCGGGCGTTTTCGGCCTCGACCCAGAACGCCACGATCGGGCACGCCGTAATCGCCGCGACGGCCGAGCCGCTGTTGCTTGCGGCCGGGTCGGCGGACTCGGTGAGCGTCATGGTGAATTCCTCCACGGTCGCTCCCGGTAGCGCGTCCACGGTGATGCCTACCGCCGAGACCTTGTCGACCTCGCCCAGGCGCAGTGCGGAAGCGAAGTCCCCGGGTGGGACGCCGGTGGCCTGTTGGGGGACACCGGGAGTGACGCCGCCGAGCGGAGCGGCCGGCGTACCGCTTTCGATGCCCTGGAGGCTGTTCCACCACCCGGTCTTGTCCGCGGTGACTGCCTCGGAGCCCGTGGCTACCTGCGCGCCGGAGGGACTGAGTGGCGAGAGCACCAATATCGCGGCCAAGGCGACGAGAACCACGACTCTTCTGCCCATGGCAACGACGCTACCGCAGGGTAAGTAAGTCCGGTTGGCGCGACTTAATTGCCGCTCGGTGTGGATCGGTTGGGCGTACTCTCGACCTCATGGCAGGCAAGGTTCCTCAAAAACCCGAGCAGAAGAAGAAGGGCAAGTCCCTCAAAGAGAAGCGACAGGCCAAGCGGGACAAGAAGGCCGGCGGATAGACGCCGGACCGGCTCAGCCGTCCAGGGAGCGGAAGACGAAGCCAGTAAGCGGCTTCGGCCAGAAGAACGTCGTCTTCGGCGGAAACCGTTCGCCGGCCCTGGCCGCGCTGGCAATGACGTCGGCGGACACGGCGCGGCAGAGGATTCCAGCCGCCGCCTGCCCTGCCGAGACGGCCTCCCGCACGGCGGCGGCCTCATGGGGGTAGGTCAGTTCGTCGATCCCCAGACCGTCGAGGGCAATCTGAATTCGCTCGGCATCAGCATCGTGCGGGGCGGCCTGGCGGGTGGCAGGTAGAGCGCGCAGTCCGACTTCGCCGTTCGCGGTGACCACGACCACCTCCTGGTCCTCGTCTCGGGCTGGCTCGAACCACGGGCTGAGCCCCTCAGGTAGATCTACGCCAGCCCGAAGCGACCCGATCAGACGGTGAATCGGCCGAACCTGTAGCTCGTCCTCCGAGAGTTCCACCACAAGCGCCAGGACGCGCTCGGCCGCGGCGTCGTCGGGGTGCTCGCGCATGTAGTTGCGGGCCGTCTCCCAACGGTGGTGCCCGTCGGCAACGGACACCGGCGCGGCGGCGATTGCCCTGGTGATGCGATCGGCCGCCTCCGCCGGCACCATCCACATCTCGTGGAGGACCCCAGCGTCATCGGTGGCCGTGCCCACGGGATCGCCGGACGGCTTCCAGATGGAACTGACGCCGGGCGCCAGTGACAGGGCCCAGATGGGCGACGTGTTCATACGGGTCGCCCGCAGGAGGTCGAGACGGTCCGACTTGGCCTTGGGCGTCGTCTGCTCGTGGGGCAGCAGCCCGTCTTCGTCGGTGACACCGAGCGCGCCGATGTAACCGAGAGTCGACCGAACGTCGCCGGGCCGAGACATGCGGTAGGCATAGACGTGGGGCTCGGAGTCGCGAGCGAGCACGGTCTCCTCCCGCCAGTCGTGGAACAGAGCGGCCGCTCCGGCGTACGGGTCTTCGCCGTCGCGGGAGACCGGCATCTCGACGTGGACGGCGTTATGAGGGCTGCGGGCGACCAGGCGGTCCCGCTCAGGGCCATCGATCACGTCGTAGGGCGGGCAGACCACGGCCGAGAGGTCCGCTCCAGCGGCGTATCGGAGTCCGTGAAACGGTTCGAACCGGGGCACGTCTCTGGTCCTATCACGGTAGTTATGACGTTCTGTCTGCCGACGCTGAGCTAGTGGTAGGGCTTGAGCTCGTATTCGCTCTCCGGCTGGGCTCTGGCCTTCCACCACAGTCCTGCCGCGACCCCGAACACGAAGCCACCGACGTGGGCCATCCAAGCAACCCCCGCGTCGGGTTGGACCAGGAATTGCGAGAAGAACCAGAAACCGAGCAGCCATTTGGCCGGGATCCTGATGAAGGTGATGAAGAAGAAGATCACGAGCGTCCGAATGGGCACGTTCGGGAAGAGCACCAGATACGCGCCCATGACTCCGGCGATCGCCCCTGACGCGCCCACCACCGGAACCGTCGACGACGGCTCGATCGCGATATGAGCCGCGGTCGCGGCCAGACCGGCGAGCAGATAGAAGATGAGGTACTGGAATTTTCCGCGGGTGTCTTCGATGTTGTTGCCGAAGACCCAGAGGAAAAGCATGTTGCCACCGAGGTGCAGGAAGCCTCCATGCAGGAACATCGAGTAGAGGACGGCCAGCCACACGTTCTTGTCCGGGAACACGGGCGGGCTGTCGGGGTCCGAGGTGCACGCGGTGGCGTCGCCCTCCTGCAGGGTCTCGACCACTTCTTCCGTGGCAAGCGGGCGTCCCCGGGTCAGCTCGCAGGGGATTGCGGCCGTCTGGAAGTTGAACTCTGCCTGGGCACCGAGCTCTTCTGGACTGCTGCCGCCGCCTGGCTGGAGTAAGAGAAAAACGCCGATACAGGCGGCGATCAGCAGGATGGTGACGACCGGCGGACTTTCGGTCGGATTCTCGTCCCTGATCGGCAGCACCCGGCGAAGTTACCGTTGCACCATGAGCCGTGTCGCGCTGGTGATCCACCACGGCCGTCCGCGAGCCCGCGAACTGGCCTCCCAGGCCATCGAATGGCTGACCGCCCACGGCCACACGGCACAGGTCCCGAAGGCGGACGCGGAGGCGTGCGGCTTCGAGAAGTGGGCCGCCGACGAGGCGGAATTGGGTGACTCCGTCGATCTGGCTCTGAGCCTTGGCGGTGACGGCACCATGCTCCGGGCCGTGGACATGGTGGCTCCCGGCGGTGCCGCCGTTCTTGGGATCAACGTCGGTCGTCTGGGTTATCTGACCGAGGTTCAGCCCGACGACATGGAAGACGCGTTGTCGCGGGTAATGGCGGGAGAGCACGCGGTCGAGGAACGCATCGTGCTCGAGGTCGAGACCACGGTCGCTGGTGGAGATGCGGTCCGGAGGACCGCCCTGAATGAAGCGGTCGTCGAGAAGACCGCTTCGGGACAGACCGTCTCTCTGGCCGTCGACATCGATGACGCCTTCTTTACGAGTTACGTGGCTGACGGTCTCATCGTCGCTACCCCGACAGGCTCGACGGCGTACAACCTCTCAGTGCGCGGTCCGATTCTGTCGCCGGCGGTGGAGGCTCTCGTGCTCACGCCCGTCGCCCCGCACATGCTCTTTGACCGAAGCCTGGTTCTCCCCGCCTCGGCCACCGTTCGTATGACGGTGAGAGAACCTTCCACCGCCACCCTCGTGATCGACGGGCACGCCGAAGCGGTTCTGAGCGGGGGCGACGCCATCGTCTGCCGGAGCGCGGGACACCCGGCCCGGCTCGTCACCTTCTCGGAGCGCGACTTCCACAGCCGGCTGAAGGCCAAGTTCGGCTTAGCTGACCGGTGAAATCTTGATCACAGAGCTGCGGGTCAAGGACCTGGGTGTCATCGACGAGCTCAGCCTGCAGTTCAGGCCGGGCCTGACTGCCGTGACGGGTGAGACCGGTGCCGGCAAGACGTTGGTCGTCGGCGCGATCGGGCTGTTGACCGGAGCACGGGCCGACAACGGAGTGGTCCGAAGCGGGGCCGGCGAAGCTCGTGTCGACGGGAGGTTCGAGGGTGACTCTGGAACCGAGGTCGTGCTCGGTCGAGCCGTGCCCGGCTCAGGTCGCTCGCGGGCCTACGTCGACGGTGCCCCGGCCACGGTGGCATCGCTCGGAGCCGTAGCCGAGCAATTGATAGAGATGCACGGCCAGCATGACCACCAGTCCCTGCTTACACCCGCGACGCAGCGCGAAGCCTTGGACACGTTCGGAACGATCTCGACTGACCGTGTACAGGGGGCAAAAGCCGCCGTGAGGCAACTCCAGGCCGAGCTCGCGGACCTGGGAGGAGATGTCCACGCTCGGGCCAGAGAGATCGATCTAGTGCGCCACCAGCTGGACGAGATCGACGCGGCCGACATCGGCTCGATCGACGAGGAGGCCGAGCTCGAAGTCGAGGAGGATCTGCTGGCCGACGCGACGGCTCATCGAGAGGCGGCGTGGGCGGCGCGCCAAGCCCTGGGGGGCGACGGCGGCGCCGCGGACCACGCCGGGTCGGCGGTGGCCGCTCTGGCCGACCGCGCCCCGCTGGCTCACCTGCTGGACCGAGCGCGGGCGGTCGCGGCGGACCTCGACGATCTTTCTCTCGAGGTCTCGCGTGTCGCCGAATCGCTCACCGACGACCCGGAGCGGCTGACCCAGGTCCAGGCTCGGCGCCAGCTGCTCAGGGAACTCCGGCGCAAGTATGGCGACACGCTTCAAGAAGTAATCGATTTCGCGTCGGAGTCACGCAGTCGACTTGCATTTCTCGAAGGAGCAGCCGCCCGCAGTGCCGAGCTACAGGGCGAACTGGAGATCGCGCGCGACGAACTTGTCGCTGCGCTCGACGAGCTGAGCGCGGCTCGCCGCGAGGTGGCCGGGCCGCTGGCGGCGGCCGTCCAGGCGGCACTGCGCGAGCTGGCCATGCCCCGGGCCGAATTTCGCGTAGAGGTCGACGGCTCAGGAGGCGCGGACGTGGCCTACCTGCTGGCCGCCAATCCCGGCGATGAGCCGCGGCCCCTCGCCAAGGTGGCCTCGGGCGGCGAGTTGTCGAGAACAATGCTCGCGCTACGCCTCGTCCTCGTCGGAGCCGCGTCCGCGCCCACCGGTGCTCGTAACGGAGAGGCGGCAGCGGCGTCGAAGACCTTGGTCTTCGACGAGGTGGACGCCGGGATCGGCGGGCAGGCGGCAATAGCGGTCGGTCGGGCTCTCGCCGCTGTGGCCAAGACCCATCAAGTGCTGGTCGTCACCCATCTGCCTCAGGTCGCCGCATTCGCGGATCACCAGGTGGCGGTGACGAAGGTCGACGAAGGCGACCGCGCGACGACTACCGCTTATTTGGTCGAGGGGGCTGACCGAGTCGTGGAATTGTCGCGGATGCTCTCAGGTCAGCCGGCGAGCGAGTCAGCGCGGGACCACGCGGCCGAACTCCTCCAGACGGCGGCCGCCGAGCGGGCCAGTCTGAGTCCAGAGACCCGCTCTTGAAATCACTCTCAGGGTCGGGACCGGCTCGCGTGGGGCGCCGGACCAAGGACCTCGTAAAGAGTCTGCGCCCCGGCGATGTCGCCGTCATCGACCACGAGGACCTCGACCGCATCGCGGCCGAAGGCCTGGTCGAGGCCCGGCCCGCGGCGATAGTGAACGCCAAGGAATCCATTTCAGGGCGATATCCGACGGTCGGCCCGCTGCTCGTCGCGGCAGCAGGGATACCGCTGCTCGACGGCGTGGGAGATGACGTCTTCGACTTCCTCAGCGACGGCCAGTGGGTACGGGTGGAGGGCAGCGAGTTGTGGGTCGGAGAGGGCGTGGTGGCCAAAGGCGAGAGCCAGACACTGCAAACCCTCGAGGTCAGCTACGAGGCCGCCAAAGCGAGGACCGGAATCGAGTTGGAGCGATTCGCGGAGAACACCCTCGATTTCATGCGGCGGGAGCGCCACCTGCTCATCGACTCGCCCGATCTGCCCGACTTGCGGACTCAGTTCAAAGGCCGTCACGTTCTTGTGGTGGTCAGGGGCCACGACTACCGCGCTGATCTCGAGGCGTTACGGGGCTACATCGGCGAGATCAAACCAGTACTGATCGCGGTCGACGGCGGGGCTGACGCCATCCTCGAAGTGGGATACAAGCCTGACCTGATCATCGGCGACTTCGACTCATTGTCGGACAAGGCGCTGTCCTGCGGGGCTGAACTCGTAGTCCACGCTTATCCCGGAGGTTCGGCTCCGGGCGCGGAGGTGCTGACCCAGAAGGGCAAGCAGTTCGTGGTCTTCGAGGCGGCGGGCACCTCCGAGGATGTAGCCATGATCATGGCCTTCGAGCTGGGCGCCGAGCTCATAGTCGCGGTTGGCACCCACGCCTCGATGGTGGAGTTTCTCGAGAAGGGGAGGGCCGGCATGGCCTCGACCTTTCTCACCCGACTGAAAGTCGGGCCCATCCTGGTGGATGCCAAAGGAGTGAGCCGGCTGTACGGAACACCGATTCGCAAGCGCGACATCGTGTTCTTCCTATCTGCCGCGGTCGTCACCTTCGTGTTGATAGTCAGCTTCGCATTTCCGTCGGTGTTTCTGGAGAGCATCTGGCTGATCATCCGGGACCTGTGGCGTTCGGTGTTCGGCGGTGTCCTTTGATCCACTTCCGCTATCACCTCGTCTCGCTGACGGCCATCTTCCTGGCGCTGGGACTGGGGATCGCCATGGGAGCGACGGTTGTCGACCGCGCCTTGGTCGACGGCTTGCAGGACCAGTTGAACCGCGTGGGGAGCCGGGCCGACGCCGTCGCCGAAAGGAACGACCGCCTGCGCGACGAGCTGGATGTCTGGTCAACCTTTGCCGAACATGCCGGCGATCAACTAGTCGCCGGGAGGTTGTCGGAAGTGCCGGTCGTGATGGTCAGCTTTGCCGGCGTCGACCCCGATGCGCTCTCCGCCCTGGAGACATCGCTCCGGACTGCGGGAGCCGCCATTCCAGCGCGGATAGTTCTGACCCCGAGATTTGAGCTAGGCGATAGCGAGTCTGCCGCTGAGCTGGCTGCTCTGGTTGACGCCGGGACGACTGAACCGACCAGCGTTCAGGCGGAGGCGGCCCGGCGTTTGGCGGAGGCGTGGGCCGGGCGGGCCCGGCCGGACCTAATGGCCGACCTCGTCGCCACCGATTTCCTGGAGGTCACGCTTGAGCCTGAGGCCGGCGAAGTGCCCAGCATCGCCGAGTTGGCTCCGAGGTTCCTCGTCGCCTCCTCCGACGAGTCAGAGGTCCCCAACGAAGCCCTGGCCGTGCCGCTCGTTACCGCCATGAGTGAACTTTCCTTGCCGGTGGTCGCCGCCGATACGACGGCGCCCTCCGAGTCCCCGCTTTCTGGGGAGGAAGCACCGTTCGTCGCGCCGCTCCGTGATGCAGATCAGGTCCGGGGGCGTATCTCCACGGTTGACGGAGCGGCCGCCTTCCGAGGTCGGATCGCCGTGGTTCTCTCGCTGGCGCTCCTCGGAGAGGATCGGGTCGGCCAATTCGGAACCGGGCCCGGCGCCGAGCGGCTTCTACCCAGCTGAGCCAGAGGTGCTGCGGGATACATTGGCGGTGCGGCCCGCCCTGACCATCGCTGCGTGGAACGCGCTGTCGAGGGCCACCGGATTCGCCAGGGTGCTGGCCGTCACCGCGGTGCTGGGTGCGACTTTCCTCGGCAATACCTACCAGCAGTCGAACCTGGTCTCGACCGTTCTGTTCGAACTGATTGCAGCCGGCTTGCTCACGGTGCCATTGGTGCCGGCCCTGGTCGCCCGTCCTGACGACGCGGGGCGGCTGGTGGGGTCTCTGTGGGGACTGAGCCTTGCCGTGCTCGGCGCTCTTGCCCTGGCCATCGCTCTCCTCGGCCGGCCCCTCATGACTTTCCTGACCGCGGCAGCGCCACCCGATGTGGCGGCTCGCCAGGTGGCACTGGGTTCGTTCCTGCTGTGGTTTTTCGCGCCCCAACTGGTCCTCTATGCGGCAGGAGCTCTGACCACTGCCTTCCTGCACGCCCGCGGACGATTCGCGGCCGCGGCTGCCGCGCCGGTGGCGAACAACGTCGTGGTCATGGCCACCATGGGCTTGTTCCTGGTCGTCGAAGGGCCTTCCCCGTCGCTCGACGTGAGCTTGGCCGGCCGGGTCGTGCTCGGGCTTGGGACGACGCTAGGAGTCGCCGCCATGAGCGCCCTGCCGGCCGGAATCGCTGCAAAGGAGGGTTTGCGACTCGTGCCCCGGCGAGGCTGGCGCGAGCCCCTCGTGCGGCGCGTCGCGCGCGAGGGCGTGTGGGCGGGATCGTTGTTCGGCGCGCAACAGCTTTTGCTTGGGGCAACCCTGATCCTGGCGAACCAGGTCGCCGGGGGAGTAGTGGCTACTCAGCTTGCCTTCACCTTCTTCCTCCTGCCTCACGCCCTGCTGGCTCATCCCGTCTACACCGCGGCTTTCCCTGGATTGGCCGCGCACGCGGCTGCCGGGTCAGCTGCCGACCTGCGGGAAGGGGTTCGCTCGGCGGTGGTCCGGCTGCTGCTACTCCTGACGCCGGCCGCGGTGGTTCTCGCCTTGGTCGGTGAGTTCGTCCTTCGAGCACTGCGGATCGGGGCCTTTCGCGAGGCCGGGGTCGAGCTCACGGCCACCGCACTCCGCGCCTACTGCGTGGGCCTCGTCGGCTACGGAGTCTTCATGCTGTTGTGCCGAGCTTGGGCTGCGCTCGGCGAGACGCGGATGGCCGGAATCGTTGCCATGACCACATCTGTGTTGGGTGTGGCTGCGATGATCTGGGTGAGCTGGATCTCTGACGGCCGCGCGGTTGTGCAGGGTCTGGCCCTTGCCCACTCGTTCACCATGACGCTCGCTGCCATCGTTCTCGGTCTGGTCTTGGTCCGCCGACTTCGCGATCCGGTGAACCAGTGACCACCGTCGCGCTGGTGCCTGCATTCGAGTCCGAGGCGTCGGTCGGCGCGACCGTCACCGCCCTCTCCACCTATGTCGATGACGTTCTGGTCATCGACGACGGGTCCGCCGACGGCACCGCGAGGGCGGCGCTCGACGCCGGAGCCTCGGTGCTGCGCCTCGACCGCAACCAGGGGAAAGCCGCCGCCGTTCTCGCAGGGGTCGCAGCCCGTCCCGACGCGGATGTCTATTTGCTGGCAGACGCGGACCTTGGGACGACTGCCGCGGCGCTGCGGCCCCTTCTCGGCCCGGCTGAGTCCGGCGCCGCCGATCTCGTCATCGGAGCGCTGCCTTCGGCCGGCCGAAGGGGCGGGTTCGGGATCGCACGAAACCTGTCCGCCTGGGGGATTCAAAGAGCGACGGGCTGGAACCCGCGTGCGCCGCTCTCCGGCCAGCGCGCCGTCCGGGGGCCGCTGCTCAGGGCGCTGATTGCCACCTCCCCGACCGGCGATCGGTTCGGCCTGGAGAGCGCGATGTCGATCGACGCGATGCGAAACGGAGCCCGGGTCCTCGAGATCGACGTCGAGGCCGAACACCGGCACCGAGGGCGCTCCGTAGGTGGGTTCGCGCATCGAGGGCGGCAGGCGGCGGATATAGCCAGAGCCCTGTGGCCTCGCTTGACGTCGCCGGGGCTCCGGGTCGCGATCATGGTGGCGGCCTTTGTCGCCGCCGTCGTGTTCGCCCATTTGGCGGCACGGGCCGCCGAGCCGGCGAGCACACCGCTGCTGGGTGCAGCCGACGGAAGCCCCAGGAGGGTTCTCATGGTCGGCATGCCCGGTGTCCGCGTCGAGGACATCCGAGCCATGCCCAACCTTTCGGCCATGGCGGCCGATGGAGCGGTCGGCGCCCTAACGGCTCGCACGAGGACCGGCTTCCCGAGCAGCGTCGAGGGCTACTCCACTCTGGGCGCGGGTTCGCGTGTCGACGCGGAGGCCGCTCTCGCGCTGGCCTTCAACGCGGGCGAGCCACTCGAGGGTGGCGTGGCGCGCGAGGCACTGGCCCGCAGAACAGGCGACTCGCCGGATGGAGAAGTGGTCGTGGTCGGTGCCCCGGCGGCTGCAGCCCAGGCCGGCGACCAGGTATCGAGCTTCCCGGGCGCGCTCGGCTCCGCCCTTCACGAAGCCGGCCTTCTCACCGGCGTCGTCGGGAATGCCGACACGAGCCGCCCTCGCCTGATCGAGGACCCCCAGCTAGGCCCCGCTGACCCCGAGGAGCCCGTGGTGCCCGACGTGTCGCGACCGGCGGCCGCGTCCGTCATGGACTTCGGCGGCACCGTGGACCTCGGGCGGGTCGATTCGGGGCTGTTGCTGGCCGACCCCGCCGCGCCCTATGGCCTTCGAGCCGATCCCGACCGGGTTCTGACCGCGGTGTCCGCGGCGTTGGCGGAGGGCGCGGACATGGTGGTGGTCGACCCGGGAGACCTCGACCGCGCCCGCAGTTTCGCGGAGCGGACCACACCACTGCAGGCTCAACGTCACCGCTTGGCCGCTTTGGAAGGGCTCGACGGCCTGCTGCCCGCGCTGATCGACGCCGCCGGGCCCGATGCGCTCGTCGTCGTCGTAGGTGTCACCCCGCCGCGGCCCGACTGGCATCTGACGCCAGTGGTCCTGACCGGACCGGGCATCGAAGCTGGCTCGTTGGTGCACTCGGCATCGACGCGGCGGCCGGGGGTGGGGACGCTGACCGACGTTGCTCCGACGGTCCTCGATGCGCTGGGCGTCGAGCGCCCTGCGGGGATGGTCGGCAGTCCGCTCCGGTTGGCAAGTGGTCACTCCGGCGACGCGGCGGCCAATTTTGCGGACCTAGAACAGACCAACCGCATAGCTGCATACCGCGAACGGATCTACCTCGGGTCGACCATGTCGTACATCGCCTTCCAGGCCGTGCTTTATCTCGTGGCCATTTGGAGCTTCTCGAGGCTCAAGCGCAGAGGAAGGGCTGCCACAGCGCTGAAGCTCGGGGTGCTGGCCGTGGCCGCCCATCCGGTCGGAACCTTCCTGCACCGAGGAATCCCGGGCGTGGAGGACTGGGGTGTGCCGGGAATCGCCTTACTGCCGGTGATCGCTCTGTGTATCGCGGCTGCCGCGCTGATGGTGGGGCGGCACCGACCGTTGGCGCCGCTCGGCTGGATCGCGGCGACGACGATCGTTGTCCTGGCCGCCGATGTCGCTTCGGGGGCGAACCTCCAGACGTCGAGCTTGCTGGGGTACTCGTACCACTCGGCAGGACGATTCACCGGATTCGGCAACACCGCGTTCGCCATCCTCGCGGCGACCACGGTTCTGGCCGGTGCCATCCACGTCCATCACGCTCCGAGACGCCGGGAGGCCCTAGTGGCCGCTGGCCTGCTGTTCCTGTTCGTGGCGATTCTCGACGGATCGCCGGCGTTGGGTAGTGATGTCGGAGGCATCCTGACCATGGTCCCGGTCTTCGGCCTCACGTGGCTCGCATTGGCCGGAAAGCGCCTGTCGTGGAAGACCGTGGTCGGGGCCGCGACTTTGACCGCGGTCGCGTTGGCAGTGGCTGTCTCGTACGACGTTTCGCGACCACCGGAGTCCCGCACTCACCTCGGACGGCTGGCGGCGGAGATTGGTTCTGATGGAAGCACGCCGCTGCTGGAGATCATCGCCCGGAAAGGCGGGGCGAACCTCCGGACCTGGGGTTCGCCCTGGGTGTGGGGGCTCGCGGTCTTGGCCATTGGCCTCCTGACCGTGCTCGTGGTCGACCGCGATTGGCACCGCATCCTTCCTTCTACGTCGGCTTCGGCTCTCAGGGCAGGGGTGGCGGGCACTCTCGCCGCGGGGATCATCGGGTACGCCGTCAATGACTCAGGTGTGGTCGTGGCGGCGCTGATCCTGGTCTACCTGGGTCCGTTCATGACCTTGGTAGCGCTTGACAAGTCCAACCCTCCCGCCGAAGTCACCGACTCCCGGGTCGAACGCAATCTGTTGCGAGTTTGATGGCGGGGGACTGGGGTGCTCTGGGGCTCGCCCTCGGACTCGGGTTGGTCTGTGGCGCGGCGGCGTGGATGGCGATGCGACCTGTATTCGGCCACGAGATCCTGTCCAGACGCAACTTCCGAAACCGCGAGCTTCCCGTCGCCGGAGGCTTGGCGTTGGTGGCGGGCGTTGTGGTCGCGGGCTCGCTGTGGGTGCTGGCGCGGGTGTTGGTGGACGACAGTGGAGCCTCCGGACCTGAGATATCGGTAGGTCTGGCAGTCGTGGGTTTCGGCTTACTCGGCTTTGTCGACGACATCCTCGGGTCGGGCCAAGACCGCGGATTCCGCGGACATGTACGGGGCCTCCTACACGGCCGGCTCGGTGCGGGCGGGCTAAAGCTGGTCGGCGGGGGGGCCTTGGCCGTCGTGGTGGCGTCTGTCGGCGGCTCCTCGCCCGCCTGGCTGTTCGTCGACGCCGTCCTGATCGCGCTGGCAGCGAACCTGTTCAATCTTTTCGACCTGGCGCCGGGACGCGCCCTGAAGATTTCGGCCGTTGTCTTTGTCGTAATTGCGGTGGCTGGCGGTGCCACGGCGACGCTGCGGGCGCCGGCGGTGGCGGTCGGAGCGGCGCTGGCGCTGGCTTGGCCGGATCTGCGCGAGCGAGTCATGCTCGGTGACACAGGCGCCAACCCCCTGGGAGCAGTGATCGGACTGGCTGTGGTGCTGACAGCGTCCCCGACCACCCGCCTGTTGGTGATGGTCGGTCTCGTCGTCCTCAATGCGGCCAGCGAGGTCGTGTCGTTCAGTCGGATTATCGAGCGGGTGGCGCTGCTTCGCATGTTCGATCGGCTAGGACGGATGCCGTGAAACGAGCGGCAGCGATCCTGACCGCACTGGCTGTAGCGGTCGCCGGCGGGATTCTCTACGTCGGGCGTCCCGGAGGCGAGACCCAGGTTCAGAGATCCACGCGGGGAGCCCCGGCGATATTCGACGACGACGGAGTGGTGTCCGGCGGCGCCGCCAAGGCGCAATTCAACGCCGCCGGCACCCGCCTCGTCGTGCTCACGTCCGAAGGAGTAGGCGTGGTGGAAGAGGGCGAAATCCGTATCGTCACGCCTCCTCAGGCGCCTGTGGCCGACGTGGGCTGGCTCACCGGTACGACCGATCTGGCCATCGTGCAGTCGCCCGTCGCCGATCGCATCGCGCTGATCAACATGGATGGCACCGAGACGGGGTTCGTGCCGTTGTCTCCGTCGCTCGAAGTCGGATCGGGTCACGGGTTGGTGGTGGACACCGAGCGCCGGCGTGCCGTGATCGGCGTCGAGCGCCGACCCACGCTCGAGCCCCTTCAGCGGTACCTCGTGATGGTCGACCTGCAGTCAGGAGAGAGCCGCGACCTCACCGCGCCTGGCGGACCCGATGAACTCGGCCCGTTCTGGCTTGACGAGTCCCGAGTCCTGTTCACTCGAATCGAGGAAGGCGACTCCACCGTCGTAGTCATGAACCTCGCGGATGGCACCGAGCGCACCGTGGCGGTTCAAGCACGGGCGGTGGGCGTGACCGCGGGCGTCCCGGTGTTCGTGAGCAACGACCGCGTGTCCGCCGCGATCGGGGGCGATCCGCAGGTGCTCTACGCCCTGGAAGAAGGTGAGTCGGTGGTCGCCGTCGACCCGGCCGGCCGGCGTGTAGCCATCCTCGAGGCGTTGCCGACGGGCACTCGCCTTCGCGAGCAGGACATTCCCCAACTGGAGTCGGCCCCGTAGTGGAACTCGAGGCGTTCCAGAACTTGATGGAACGCACTTACGGCGAGCGCGATCGGTCCCGCGGTTTGCCCGAGGCGGTAGCACACCTCACCGAGGAGGTTGGGGAGCTGGCCCGGGCCATACGGAAGGGCACGCGCGACGATCAAGTTCACGAGCTCGGCGACGTCCTGGCCTGGGTGGCGTCACTGGCCGCGCAGCTCGATGTCTCCCTCGACGAAGCGGCCCGTCGCTACGAGGCCGGTTGCCCCCGATGCGCCACCTCGCCCTGCACCTGCCCCCTTTGAGTGGATCCCGGGAGCGGGTGAGGTCTCGGGGTAAGATGTTCTCCCGTGGTTGATCACACGGTGAAGCACATCTTCGTCACGGGTGGAGTCTCCAGCTCCCTGGGCAAGGGCATCACTGCCTCGGCTCTCGGCCGTCTGCTCAAGGCGCGGGGACTCCGGGTCACAATGCAAAAGCTCGACCCGTACATCAACGTCGATCCCGGCACGATCAACCCGTTCGAGCACGGCGAGGTGTTCGTGACCGAAGACGGCGGCGAGACCGACCTCGATCTCGGTCACTACGAGCGCTTCATCGACGTCAGCCTCCACCGGGATTCGAACGCCACGACGGGCTCGATCTACTCCTCGGTGATCGCGCACGAGCGTCGCGGCGACTTCCTCGGCAAGACCGTTCAGGTCATTCCCCACGTCACCAACGAGATCAAGGAGCGCATCCGGCGCCTGGCGACCGACGAGATCGACGTGGTCATCACCGAAGTCGGCGGCACGGTGGGCGACATTGAGATCCTTCCGTTTCTCGAGGCCATCCGTCAGTTCCGTAACGATGTCGGACGCGACAACGTCTGCTACATCCACCTCACCCTCGTGCCCTATATCGGTCCGTCAGCCGAGCAGAAGACCAAGCCGACCCAGCACTCGGTCACCGAATTGCGGAGTCGGGGGATCCAACCCGACATCATCGTGTGCCGGTCAGCCGAGCCGCTTGGTCCCGATATCAAGCGCAAGATCTCCAACCAGTGCGACGTCGCCATCGACGCGGTG
The DNA here is from genome assembly GCA_019347775.1 of Actinomycetota bacterium. GTDB lineage: Bacteria > Actinomycetota > Acidimicrobiia > Acidimicrobiales > JAHWKP01 > JAHWKP01. The sequence continues at coordinate 16,625 of JAHWKP010000006.1, forward strand.
ATCAGCGCTGTCGATGCCAGCAATCTCTACGCCGTGCCTCTGGCTCTCCGAGACGAGGGCCTCGACGACGAGGTCTGCAAGATCCTGCGTTTCGACCAGCCTGAACACGAGCCGGATCTGGAGGCGTGGACGCGGGTGGTGGAGCGCGTCGAAGCCGCTGATAGGCCGGTAAAGGTCGGGATCATCGGCAAGTACGTCGCTTACCCGGACGCTTATTTGTCGGTGGTCGAGTCGCTGCGGCACGCGGGGTTCGCTCTGGGAGCCAAAGTCGAGATCGAATGGATCGAGGCCGAAGAGGTCACTGGGCTGCTTGCCAACGACCGGCTGTCGCAACTCGACGGCGTGGTGCTCCCCGGTGGCTTCGGCGAGCGGGGTACCGAGGGCAAGATCGCAGCCGCGGGCTGGGCCCGCGAGAACTTCATGCCGTGCCTTGGTCTCTGCCTCGGACTGCAGGTAATGGTCATCGACTTCGCCCGCAACGTCGCTGGGCTCGAAGGTGCCAACTCCCGTGAGTTCGACGCCGAGTCGCCGCACATGGTGATCGACCTCATGGACGAACAGCGCGAAGTCGTCGAGAAGGGCGGCACCATGAGGCTCGGGCTATATCCCGCCCGGTTGCGCGACGGCACACGGGTCGGAAAGGCCTACGGCGAGGAAGTCGTCTACGAGCGGCACCGCCACCGGTATGAGGTCAACCCCCGCTACCGCCGCAGGCTCGAGGAGGCCGGACTGATTTGCTCCGGCACGTCCCCGGACGACCGCCTCGTCGAGATGATCGAGCTGGACGGTCACCCCTGCTGGATCGGTACCCAGGCGCACCCCGAATTCAAGAGCCGCCCTGAGCGGGCCCATCCGCTCTTCGTGGAACTGATGTCCGCTGCGCTCGAGCGCGCCGAGGGCCGCAACCCCCATCTGATCGCTCTTTAGATCCGGCGGCCGGTCGAGGCCTCCAAGGAGCAGCCGTACCGAGGTGCGATAGTTGGCCCGTGACTCTCGGAGTGCCCACGGAGATCAAGACCGCAGAAGCTCGGGTGGCGATGACACCCGATGGGGTGCGCGAGCTGGCGGCGCTCGGGCACCAGGTGCTGGTCCAGACGGGTGCCGGCGAGGGCTCATCGATCTCCGACGCCGACTTCGCCGCGGCGGGCGCGACTCTCGTGCCGACTGCGGCCGACGCGTGGGGCGCAGACCTGGTGGTGAAGGTGAAGGAGCCCCAAGAGGAGGAGCTCCAGTACCTCCGCGACAGCCTGACCCTTTTCACCTACCTGCACCTCGCGGCATATCCCGAGGTCGGCAAAGCCCTCCTCGCGTCCGGCACCACATCGCTGGCCTACGAGACCGTCCAGCTCGATACCGGCGCTCTTCCACTCCTGGCGCCGATGAGCGAGGTAGCGGGCCGCATGGCCACCCAGGTGGGCGCCAACCTCTTGGAGCGACCCAACGGCGGTCGCGGTGTTCTCCTCGGCGGGGTGCCAGGAGTGCGGCCGGCGCGCGTCGTTGTCCTGGGCGCCGGAAACGTCGGGTGGAACGCGGCTTGGATCGCGCAGGGCATGGAGGCTGAGGTCTGGCTCCTCGACAAGAACCTCGACCGGCTCCGCTTCGTCGATCAGATCCATCAGGGTCGGATCATGACGCTGGCCTCCAACCGAGGCGCGGTCGAGCGGGCTGTCGCCGAAGCCGACCTCCTCATCGGAGCGGTTCTCGTGCCCGGCGGCCGAGCCCCGATGATCGTCACCGACGAGATGATCAGTGGCATGAAGCGGTCCGCCGTGGTCGTCGATGTCGCCGTCGACCAAGGAGGGTGCATCGAGACGACCCACGAGACGACGCACACGGCGCCGACCTATGAGGTCCACGGAGTGCTCCATTACGCCGTAGGCAACATGCCCGGCGCGGTTCCGCACACGTCGACCTACGCATTGACCAACGCCACCCTGCCCTACATCGTCGAGGTCGCTCACAAGGGCGTGCATTCTGCAGTCGTCGACGACCCGGCCTTACTCGGGGGGCTCACGACCGTGGCGGGGCACGTCACCAACGAAGCTGTAGCCGAAGCGCTCGGCGTGGAGTTCGTCGAACCCCTCTCAGCACTCGCTTGAGCCCTCGGAGAACAGACCGGCAGGACCACCTGCTCTCGCCGGACAGCCAGGAGTTCTTGAGCTGGTTGTCCGAGCGGGGTCGCTCGCCGAACACCGTGGAGGCGTACCGACGGGACCTCGCTACGTACGAGGCGTGGTTGGCCGACCGCCGGATGACTCTGGCGGAGGTGCAGACCGCCGACGTGGAGACTTACATCGCGCATCTTCGCAACTCGAACCTCGAGCCGGATCCTGAACAGCCGGCACGGACCCGGAAGCCCCGTTCGGTGGCCCGCTCTCTCGCGGCGGTTCGCGGCCTTCACCGCTTCCGGCTCGATGAGCTGGGTGCTACGGCAGACCCCACGTCCGAGGTCGGCGCCCCACGGCTGCCCCAATCGGTGCCCAAGGCGCTTACCGAAGATGAGATAGCCGGGCTCCTCGCCGCCGCGAACGGCGAGACGCCAAGCGCCCGGCGGGATAGGGCCATCCTTGAGGTTCTGTACGGCACGGGAGTGCGCATCTCCGAACTCGTCGGGCTGTCGCTAGGAGACCTCGACATACAAGGCGCGAACATGCGCGTGCTGGGGAAGGGTTCGAAGGAACGCATCGTCCCTCTCGGACGCTTCGCGTCGGCTGCTCTGACCGAGTGGCTGGCGCCGGGCGGCCGCCCCAGTCTCGAGCCCAAGCGGTGGGCGCGGCGGGGCGACGCCGAGGCCGTGTTCTTGAACACTCGAGGCGGCAGGCTGAGCCGCGCCGGGGCGTGGGGCGTCGTCCGGCGCTACGGCGACAAGGCAGGCCTCGGTAACCGGCTCACGCCCCACGTGTTGCGGCACTCCTGCGCCACCCACATGCTCGACCGCGGGGCCGATATCAGGGTGGTGCAGGAGCTCCTCGGGCACGCCTCGGTGGCAACGACGCAGGTGTACACCAAGGTCTCGAACGAGCGCCTTCGGGCCGTGTACGAGTCGGCTCACCCCCGAGCGAGGGCGTCGCGCCGGCCCGCCTGACCCCGGTCGGCGTACTTTCATGCCCTCTCACGCATTGGCACCCCCTGAAACCGGTCGAAACCGAACAGGTACGCCGCGAGGCACCTGTACCCTGAGCCCATGGCCAGTGAGCTTCAAACCCCGGACCTGCGCGCCCTGTTAGAGCAGGAGCGTGACGATCTGAAGACCCAGCTCGCCGAGCTTGGGTTCGGCGACGGGGGTGCGGGTCTCACCTACGACTCCAACTTCGCCGACACCTCGCAGGTGACGGCGGAGCGAGGCGAGGCGGAGGCGTTGGCCACCACCCTCAAAGAAACCTTGGTCGAAGTCGAGCATGCTCTGGAAAAATTCGACAAGGGCGACTTCGGCAAGTGCGAGAAATGCGGCAAGCAGATCGCCGAAGCGCGGCTGGAGGCTATGCCCGCCTCGCGCTTTTGCATCGAGTGTGCCGCAGCCTCACGCTGAGCTGAGTCGTAGCCCCGCCGCAGCCGGCGGGAGAGCATGACGCAGGCATTGCTGTTCGGGGTCCTGATCCCGTCGGTGATTCTCCACGAGATCTCCCACGGCGCACTCGCGCTCGCGTTCGGTGACGACACCGCCCAGAAGGCGGGACGCCTGACGCTCAACCCGCTGCCGCACATTGACCCGCTCGGCACGGTGATCCTGCCGGCCATGCTCGCCTTCACGGGTTTGGGTGTATTCGGTTGGGCTCGGCCGGTCCCGGTGAGTCCGCATCGACTGCGCAGCCCACGCAACCATGGGTTGCTCGTAAGCCTGGTGGGGCCAGCGGTGAACATCACACTGGCGCTCGCTGCCGGCTTGGTCCTGCGGTTCCTACGCCCCCCGGACACGGCCTTATTGGTGCAAGCCCAGCTCCAGGGTGCCGAGTTGGGACAGTTGGCGCCTTCGATGTTCGACCAGATCGTATTCGTGGTCGGCTTTGTCAACGTGATCCTCGCCGCCTTCAATCTCATCCCGCTGCCGCCGCTCGACGGGTCGGCCGTAATCGAGCGACTGATGCCTCGACGGTGGTTCGCGGCCTGGCTCAAGATGCGCAATTACTCGATGGGAGTGCTGCTGATCGTGGTGTTGATGTTCGGCACCCTCCTCAGCCGGGTGGTATTCGCCCCCGCTATAGAACTCTGGAGCCGCCTGCTGACCTAATGGCTCTTCGCCTGACGGCTCATCGCGGTGCGGCGGGGGACCCCCAACCCCCACCGCGCGAGCGCGAGCGGCGCGGTAGGAACACTCACGCTTGTCCGCTGGCTCGTCGCCTGACGGCTCATCGCGGTGGGGTGGGGGTCCCCCAACACCCCACGCGCGGGGGCCGGCTGCGCGGGAGGAACCCGTGGCCATGCCCGAGCAGCGGTCCACGTACCATCCGGTTTGTGCCGAGGGTGTTGTACTTGATACGACCAAACGGGGA
>JAHWKP010000070.1 GCA_019347775.1 Actinomycetota bacterium
GACCGCCATCACCACATGGCCGCGTTCGGAGACCACGCGTCTGCGCTCGTCACCCATGCAACGCTGGGCCGGTCTCGCCACCTTGCATGTCGACGTGCCCCACGGCCGCTCCGTGTCGATCGTCGACGCTGCCCCCGAAACCCTCTCGGGCCTCCGAAGACTCGCGCTTACAGGTCCTGTGAGGCCATGAAGGTGTTGTTCTCGGGGTCCTTGTAGGTCGCGAGCAAGAAGGCGCCTTCGCGTGGGTCATACGGCGGCTGCACGACGCTGCCGCCGTTGGCCTCGACTGCCTTGGTGGCGGCCTCGATGTCACTGACGGTGAAGCTCAGGGAGGTCCACACTTCTTTCGACGCGTCGCCTCCGGAATGCAGGCCGATGGACGCGGTCCCGAACTCGATCTCGCCCCAGTGCTCTGACTCGCTAGTGACGGAGAGCCCGAAGGTCTCTGAGTAGAACTTCACCAGCCGCTTCACGTCCTGGCTGTCGATGAGGATCTTGAGTCCCTTCAGCTCTGACATCTCACGCTCCCGTCTCTATCTCGGACCAAGTCTCGGCCTCCTCGGTCGTAGCCGCCTGCAGCATTTCCTTCATCCCGCCGAGCGCTCCTAAGAGCGCGGTGGCCTCGGTGGGCAGGAAGATCTTCGTGGCCTGTCCGTCGGCCATGGCCTGCAACGTCTCGAGGTACTTGATGGCGATCAGGTCCGCCGACGGACGACCGTCGTGGATGGCGCCGTACACCTGCCGGACGGCCTCGGCCTCGGCCTCGGCGGCCTTCAGCGTCGCCGCAGCGGCACCTTCGGCGGTGAGCACGGCCGCCTCTTTGGCGCCTTCGGCCGTGAGGATGGCCGAGCGCTTCTCACCTTCGGCCTTGGTGATGGCCGCCTCGCGCTGGCCCTCGGCCGTGGTTACCACCGCCCGGCGAGTGCGTTCGGCCTTCATCTGCTCGTGCATGGCGCTCATGACGTCCTGCGGCGGGTCGATCCGCTGGATCTCGACGCGCACGACGCGTGCTCCCCACTTGTCGGTTGCCTCCTCGAGGATGTGCCGGAGGCTCGTGTTGATGCTGTCGCGCGATGACAGCGCCTGGTCGAGTTGGAGCTCACCGATCACGTTGCGGAGGTTGGTCTGGGCGAGCTTGACCACGGCGCGGAAGAAGTCGACGACGTTATAAATGAGGCGCTGCGGGTCGGTGGCCTCGTAGAAGACGACGGCGTCCACCGACACCACCACGTTGTCGGAAGTGATGACCTCCTGGGGCGGCACGTCCACTACGCGCTCACGCATGTCGACCCGCACCATCTTGTCGACGTAGGGATAGATCACCCGTAGGCCGGGCTCGACCGTGGCGTGGTACCGACCGAGCCTTTCCACCAGGCCTCGCTCGAAGGGCCGGATGATCTTCACCCCGCTGGCGACTACCGCGAACAGGATCACCGCGAACGCGGCAAGAACGATTACAAGAGGCATCTACGCCCCACCCCCATCTCTTTTCGGTTCGTCGACCGAGCTCACGTCAAGCTCGGGGTACTCGAGAGGCATCACCACCAGCCGGGTGCCCTCGACCCGGCAGACCAGCACACGGGAGCCGACCGGGATCCGGTCACCGGTCAGGCTCTCCGCGGTCCACTCCTCGCGGTCGAGACGCACCGCACCCTTGGTGTCGGAACGAGCGTCGATGTCGCGCACGACCAGGGCCTCGCGGTTGACCCAGCGCCCGGCTCCGACCGCGGACTGTGGCGAGCGCAGGTCGAGACGTCGGGCGAGCGGGCGGAAGCCCGCGAAGGCGACGAAGGAAACGGCGAGGAATACGGCCCAGCTCACGCCGACCGGCAGACCGACAAACGCCGAGCCTGCCGCCGCGGCGGCGCCGACGGCGAAGGGGGCCAGGAAGAACGACCCCGCCAGCGCCAGCTCGCCAAGCGCGAAGCCGACCGCGGCGGTCAGCCAGATGAAACGCCAAACCTCGGGGGAGCCCAGATCCACCGAGGCCAGACTAAGCCTCGGCCGGCTAACCCGCGGCGGTAAGCCTCTCGAGGTTCTCCCGGACTTCGCTCGCCCGGAAACGCCGATGACCACCGAGCGTGCGGATCGCGTGCAGCTTCCCGGATCGGGCCCATCGACTTACTGTCTTCGGATTCACTCTGAACAGCGCCGCCACCTCCGCCGGGGTGAGCAGGCGCTCGTCGGCTCTGTGGGGAGAAGCCCCACTCGCCCCGGCCATTGGCATCGCTTCCATGCAAGAAGCATCGGATAGATCTCCGCCTTTGTCGATGGCACAACAAACCCATTTGTCCGGTTGGAGAACTCGCCTGATCGGGCTATGCCGGCATGGCCAGAGCTAGCGCGACGGCCCCTCCGATAATGTCGGTAATCGGTGGACGTAGACGTATTTGACGAGAGCTGGGGCGCGCACGAGCAAATCGTGATGTGTCAGGACAAGGCCACCGGCCTCAAGGCGATCATCGCCATCCACTCCACCGTCCTCGGCCCCTCCCTCGGCGGGACCCGCTGGAAGACCTACGACTCCACGAACGAGGCCCTCACCGACGTGCTTCGCCTCTCGCGGGCCATGACCTACAAGTCGTCGGCGGCGGGCTTGAACCTCGGCGGCGGCAAGGCCGTCATCGTCGGGGATCCTGCTAAGGACCGCTCGGAGGAGCTGCTCCGCAGCTACGCCCGCTTCGTACACAGCCTCTCCGGGCGCTACATAACGGCCGAGGATGTCGGCACGACGATGGCCGACATGGATTTCATTACGGACGAGACGCCCTACGTGGCGGGCATCAGCGAGGCGTTGGGCGGCTCGGGTGATCCCAGCCCGGTCACGTCGATCGGCGTGCTCTCGGCCATCAAGGCGGCCGCTACCCACATCTGGGGAACCGGCGATCTCGCCGGGCGCCACATCTGCGTCTCAGGCGTGGGCAAGGTGGGTTCGGCGCTGGCCCGCCACCTCGCCGACGAGGGCGCGAGGCTCACCGTGGCCGACATCGTGGCCGAGTCAGCCGCCCGTGTGTCCGCTGAGACCGGAGCCGAAGTGGTCGACGTCGAAAAGGCCCACGCGGTCCCGTGCGACATCTTCTCGCCCTGTGCCCTCGGTGCCATCCTCAACGACACGACCATTCCCGAGCTCTCCTGCACGGCGGTGGTCGGTGCCGCCAACAACCAGCTGGCCCGCCCCGATCACGCCGAGGCGCTGAAGTCCGCTGGCATCCTCTACGTGCCCGACTACATCGGCAACGCCGGCGGGGTGATCAACATTGCCTCCGAGGCCGAGCCCGGCGGTTACAACGCTGAGCGGGCCCGCCAGCGAGTGGCGGAAAACATTTTCGCCTCGACCACCGATGTTCTCCAGATCGCCGAGCGGGAATCGATAACGACCGCCGAGGCTGCCGACCGGCGAGCCGAGGCCCGGTTGGAAGCTGCTCGCTCCACGCCCCGTATCCGGACCTTCCCCCAGGAGAAGCCGAAGCGCTGATGGCACGCACCGCCGCATCCAAAGAGCTCGACGGCCTGAACCCGTCGGAGCTCGTCGAGGACTTCCACCGCGCCTGCCTGTCGCGATCGGTCGACGACCGCCAGATAATCCTCCAGCGCCAAGGCAAGGTGTTCTTCCAGATCTCCGGGGCCGGCCACGAGGCGTTGCTGCTCGCTCTGGCACGAGATCTGAAGCCGGGCTACGACTGGTTCTTCCCGTACTACCGGGACCAGGCGCTCATGATCGGGCTCGGCATGTCGCCGTACCAGATCCTGCTGCAGGCGGTCGGTTCATCGGAGTGCCCCTCTTCGGCCGGACGTCAGATGCCGAGTCACTGGGGCGACCGCTCGATGAACGTGTTCACGACGTCGAGCCCCACGGGAAGCCAGTGCCTTCCGGCCGTCGGTTGCGCCGAGGGCGGGCGCTACATCAGCGCTCATCCCGAGATTGACGCCGCCGCCCACCCCGACGAGGTCACGTACATGTCCATCGGCGAGGGGGCCACCTCTGAGGGCGAGTTCTGGGAGAGCCTCAACACAACCTGCACACTCAAGCTGCCCATGCTCTACGTCGTGGCCGACAACGGCTTCGCCATCTCCGTGCCGGTCAAGGACCAGTCCCCCGGCCCCATCTCGGATCTCGTTTCCGGCTTCCCGGGCCTACGAGTGGAAAAGGTCGACGGCTGCGACTACGCCGCGGTCCGCAAACTCGGAGCCGACGTGATCAGCGGCATCCGCGACGGCGACGGGCCCTGCCTGATCCACGCCACCGTCACCCGTCCTTACTCGCACTCGGGTCAGGACACCCAGTCGAAGTACCGCACCCAGCAGGAGCTCGAGGCCGAAATCGAGCAGGACCCGATCACGCGGATGGAGCAGACCCTCGTCAAGGCGAAGGTTCTGAGCCCGGACGAGGCCCAAGAAATCCGCGAGGACGCCAAGCGCGCCGTGGCGGCCGCAGCCAAGGAGGCTCTCGCCGCGAAGCGCCCGGACCCCGCCGACGTCACCAAGAACGTCTTCGTGATGCCCAACATCGACCCCGACGCCGAGAAGGCCGACACCGGCGAGGGCGAGGTCGTGCCTATGGGCGGAAGCGGCGGCGCGCTGAGCTTGGCGCTCGCCGAGATCATGGAGGCTGATCCCCGGGTGCGCGTCTTCGGAGAAGACGTCGCCGACGCCCCCCAGGAGGTGCTCGAGGAAGTCGAGGGCAAGGGCGGCGTGTTCGGCACGACCCATGGGCTGCAGCGCCGCTTCGGCGTGGACCGGTGCTTCAACACTCCGCTGGCAGAGGCCAACATCGTGGGGCGTGCCGTCGGGCAAGCCGCCAGAGGACTGCGCCCCGCTCCCGAAATTCAGTTCTTCGATTACATCTGGCCGGCCATGACTCAGATCAAGAGTGAGGCGGCCACCGTCCGGTGGCGCTCCAACGGGACTTTCACTTGTCCGACGGTGATCCGCGTGCCGATCGGGGGATACCTGAAAGGGGGTGCCATCTGGCACTCCCAGTCGGGTGAGTCGATCTTCACCCACATCCCTGGTCTGATCGTGATGTTCCCGTCGCGGGCTCGCGATGCGGCCGGACTGCTGCGCACCGCCTTCCAGTGCGAAGACCCAGTGCTGTTCCTCGAGCACAAGCACCTCATCCGCCAGCCCTACAACCGTGATCCGTATCCCTCGGATGGCTACATGATCCCGTTGGGCCGCGGCGACTACGTGACCCGGGGCTCGGACCTCACGATCGTTACCTACGGCGCCACGGTCGAAAAGTCCCGCTTGGCGGCGGAGAAGCTGGATGCCTCAGTGGAGATCATCGACCTGCGGTGCCTGGTTCCCTGGGATCAGGAACTGGTTGCCGAATCAGTCGCTCGCACGAGCCGGGTTCTCGTGGTGCACGAGGACATCGTCACGAGCGGCTTCGGTGGAGAGATCGCAGCGTGGATCGGCGAGAACCTCTTCGAGCACCTCGACGCCCCGGTCAGCCGCCACGGCGCTCTCGACTGCCACGTGGCCTACGAACCCACGCTCGAAGACGCCATCCTGCCCAACCCCGACCGCATCGCCGAGGCCGCCCGCAAGGTTCTTGAGTACTGACGAGGATCTCGCCAAGGCAGTCTTTGATGCCTGCCATCTGACCGGCGAGTTCACGCTTCGCTCGGGAATTCAGGCGACGGAGTACTTCGACAAGTTCCGCTTCGAATCGGACCCAGAGTTGCTGGCCCGCATCGCTGCGGCGATGGCGCTGCTCGTGCCGGAGACGACCGAGATCCTGGCCGGGCTGGAGATGGGCGGTATCCCTGTGGTCACGGCGCTGTCGCGGGAGACCGGCCTGCCGGCTGCATTCGTCCGCAAGGAGCGCAAGACCTACGGCACCTGCAAGATCGCCGAAGGCCCAGACCTGTCGGGCAAGCGGGTGACCATCGTCGAGGACGTGGTCACCCGCGGCGGCGCAGTGGTCGACGCCATAGGCAACCTGCGCGACGACGGTGCCGAGCTGGCTGTGGCGGTTTGCGTGGTCGACCGCGAACAAGGCGGCAGAGAAGCCATCACCGATGCCGGCCTCGAACTACGCGCTCTCTTTACGGCCGACGCCCTGCGCGCGTCCGCCTGAATCCTTGACCGCCGACCCGCCCGGCAAGCAAGTCTGGAGACCAAGCCGTAAACAGTCCGCGCTCTTGGTGTTCGGAACGGTTGTCGTGTTCGCCGGACTGTTGTTTACGCTGCCCGAAGATCAGGAGCGTTCCCTCCGCCCCACGACTGTCAGTCGCCCATCGCAGACGACGGCCGCCGCCGCTGGGACTGACTCTTCGGGTGCTCCAGCAACCAACCTGAACGACGTTGGTTCTTCGGCCCGTCCATCAGGGCTCACTTCGAGTGCCGAAACCACACCCGTTTCTCCGAATTTCTCCAGGCCGGCCCAAGGGCGTTTTGTGTATCACCAGACGATCGAATCGAGCGGCGATCGCACCGAAGAAGAGACTTCCTGGATCATCACCCACCTAGACGGAGAACGCTTTGAGCAGACTTCCGCCGTTGGCAGGGACGGCGACCCCGACGAGAAGAGCACCAACTTCACCATCAAATGGTCGGCGGAAGCAGCTACGCGAATTGCGATGCAATTCCCAGCCGTTCAAGCGGACGAGCGCAGGCGGTGTGATCTCGAGCCCCCGTTACTCATCAAGCCGCTCCCCTTGGAAGTCGGGCTCACCTGGGAGTCGGCGTCCGTTTGCGGCAAGGGGGCGCGGCGCACGATCGAAGAGTTCTCAGGGAAGGTGGTGCGCACCGAGCGGACCCAAGTGGCGGGCGTAGAGCTCGATACTTTCGTAATCGAAACCTCCTCCGGCGCCGGTCAACGCGGTCGGTTTTGGTTCACCGTGGAATCCACCGACTGGTTCTCACCGGAGCTCGGCATGACCGTTCGCAGAACCGCCGTCAAGCGCGAAACCGAGACAGGGGGTGGATTCCGCCAGGAGATCACCACAGCGCTTCTGACCTGGCCCGGCTCGCCGCCTGGCTGACGGCTCGACTCAGACGATTCGGGTGCGGCGTTCTCCGGCGGTGATCTCGCCGACTTGAGCGGCGCGGTGGCCAGCGGCCCTCAGCACGTCGAGGGCCTTGAACGCATCCCTCGAGTTGACGACCACGACCATGCCGATTCCGAGGTTGAAGGTCCGCGACATCTCCGCGTCCTTGACCTTCCCGCGGTTCTGGATCTCGGTGAAGATGCGGGGCACCTCCCAGTTGCGGCGCTCGAGAACGGCGTCGCAATCCGCAGGCAGGACGCGGCTGACGTTGCCCACCAAACCACCGCCGGTGATGTGGGCCACGGCTCCGACGTCGATGGCGCGCAGGAGTGCGGCGATGGCCGGGGCATAGATGACGGACGGCTCGAGTAGCTCGTCGGCCAGAGAGTGCCGGGCGCCGTCGTAGGCGGGTCCTTCGAGCGGAAGGTCGGCCACATCGAGAAGAACCTTGCGAGCCAGCGAGTACCCATTCGACCTGAGACCGGGTGACGGCAGACCGATCAGGACGTCTCCGGGTCGCACATGGGCACCGGTGATGATCCGATCGCGCTCGACAACGCCGATGGCCGAACCGACCAGATCGAACTCGCCCGGCTCCATGGCGCCGGGGTGCTCGGCCATCTCGCCGCCTATCAGCGCGCAGCCGGCCTGCCGGCAGCCTTCGGCGATGCCCTCGACGAGTTGCTCGATGTGGTCGGGGTCGAGCTTGCCGACGGCGATGTAGTCGAGCATGAAGAGTGGCTCGGCGCCCTGGCACACCAGATCGTCGACGCACATGGCGACGAGGTCGGTGCCGATGGTGGTGAAGCGTCCGGTGGCCTGCGCGATCAAGGCCTTGGTGCCGACGCCATCGGTGGAGCCGACCAGAACGGGCTGGCGGTACTTCGCCGCCGGGAACTCGAAGAGGCCGCCGAAGCCGCCGATGTCCCCGATGACCTCGGGCCGGAAGGTGGAGCGCACCTTGTCCTTGATGCGCTCGACGGCCGCTTCGCCCGCGGCCACGTCGACGCCCGCATCGGCGTACGTGAAGGACTTGGCGTCGTCGGGCTCTCCGCGAGAGGTCTCCTCCCAGTCCCGGCCTTCGGATTTTCCGGACCTCATCCGGTTTGGGACTTCTCGAGTACCGACTTGCTGAGGTTCACCGGAACGGCGGTGGGATAGCTGCCCGTCCAACAGGCCGCGCAGAAGCCCGCGCCCGGGGCGTCGATCGCGGCCAGCAGTCCTTCGAGGCTGAGATAGGCCAGGCTGTCCGCGGCCAGCACACTCTCGATTTCACCTATCGGCAGGTTCGCCGCCAGCAGCTCGCCCCGGCTGCTCATGTCGATCCCGTAGAAGCAGGGCCACTGGATGGGCGGCGAGGCGATGCGCAGGTGCACCTCGGTGGCACCGGCTTCGCGCAGCATCCGGACCAGCTGGGTCTGGGTGGTGCCCCGCACGATC
>JAHWKP010000071.1 GCA_019347775.1 Actinomycetota bacterium
AACGCGGCAGCTCGGGGTCGTCCTCGGCGAGGATGAGCTCGGCCCGCTCGCAGATGAATCGGAGGGCGTCGGCGGCGTGAGCGGTGTACTCGGTCGCCGACCAGACGTGTTCGCTAGGGCGACGCGTCGCCAGCCCGTCGCCGGCGTGAGCAAGCGGCGTGAGCGCCGCGGTGTACCTACTGGGAAGCGCCAGCAGCGCTGCGATTGTGTCCGTCGGTTGGAGAGTTGACCGGTCGATACCACACTCGGGGCAGGCGCCTGTCGTCACCGATCCACGCTGCCACAGGAGATTCGCGCCGAGCGCCACTTTCCGGGATCCCATTAGGGTCCGGCCATGACCGCGGACTCCTCTTTGCTCGACAAGCTGGACTGGCGCAATATCGGACCACACCGCGGCGGCCGTGTGGTCGCCGTGGCCGGCGACCCCACCGACGCAGGGACGTTCTGGTTCGGCGCGTGCGCGGGCGGGGTCTGGAAGACGACCGATGCCGGCACCTACTGGCGCAACGTCTCCGACGGCTACTTCAACACCGCCGCCGTCGGCGCCATCGCCGTGGCCGCGTCGAATCCTCAGGTCGTCTACGCCGGGATGGGCGAGTCCTGCATCCGTTGCGACGTCTCCCACGGAGACGGCGTCTACCGCACCACCGACGGCGGACGCAGCTGGTCGCACCTCGGCCTCGAAGCCACCCGTCACATCGCTCGAGTGCGCGTCCACCCCACCGACCCGGATACGGCGTGGGTGGCGGCGCTGGGCAACATCTTCTCCAACACTCCGGAACGTGGCGTCTACAAGACGACCGACGGCGGCCACAGCTGGGAGCTCGTTCTGCACAAGAGTCCGAAGGCGGGTTGCGCCGACTTGTGGCTCGACCCGGCCAACCCGAGCGTTTTGTTTGCCGCGATTTGGGAGGCCCAGCGTTACCCGTGGGCCCTGTCGAGTGGCGGCCCCGACTCGGGTCTCTGGCGCTCTGTCGACGGCGGCGAAAGCTGGGAGGAGCTGACCGATAAGCCTGGGTTTCCTCAGGCGCTGCTCGGGCGCATCGGTGTCTGCGCGGCCCCTTCGCGCCCCTCGCGCGTGTGGGCGCTGGTCGAGGCGGCCGACGACAAGGGTGGCGTGTACCGATCGGAGGATGGGGGGGAGTCGTGGGAGAGGATCTCCGAGGACAAGTCCATCCAGGGCCGTCCCTGGTACTACAGCCACATCGTCCCCGATCCGCAGGACGCGGACACGCTCTATTCGATGAACTTCGGATTTCATCGCTCGACCGACGGGGGCAAGACCTGGGATCAGATCGCCACGCCCCACGGCGACAACCATGACCTCTGGATCGACCCCGCCAACCCGAAGCGCATGATCGAGGGCAACGACGGTGGGGCCTGCGTGTCGTTCAACGGCGGGGAGACGTTCTCAACTATCTACAACCAGCCGACGGGGCAGTTTTACCACCTCGCCACCGACCACAACCGGTGGCCGTACCGGGTCTACGGCACCCAACAGGACAACACCGCCATCTCGGTTCCGAGCCGTTCCACCAACGCCGGCATTCCATGGACCGAGTGCTATCCGGTGGGGTTGTCCGAGAGCGGACACATCGCGGTCGATCCGTCGGACGACAACATCGTGATCTCGGGCGCGGTGGGTTCTGCTCCCGGCGGCGGCGGCCCTCTCCGCCGCTACGACCACCGCACCCGCGGCAACCAATTGATCACAGTGTGGCCGGAGTACAACTGGGGCGAAGCGCCATCCAACTGGAAGCACCGCTTCCAGTGGACCTATCCGGTCTTCTTCTCCCCGCACGACCCGAAGCTGCTCTACGTCGCCGGCGAGCGTGTCTTCAAGTCAACCGACTCGGGCCTGTCGTGGGAACCCATCAGCGACGACCTGACTCGCAACGATCCGGACAAGCAGAAGGCATCCGGTGGGCCGATCAACCTGGACACCTCGGGCGCCGAGGTCTACTGCACGATCTTCGCCCTCTCGGAGTCCCCCATCCAGAAGGGGCTGCTGTGGGCCGGCACCGACGACGGTCTGGTCCATGTCAGCCAGGACGGCGGCAATAAGTGGATGGAGGTCACACCCGCCGACCTGCCCGAGTGGTCGCTCGTCGAATACATCGAGCCCTCACCGCACGACGCCAACGTCGCCTACCTCTGTGCCACCCGCTACCGGCTGGGCGACCCCACTCCCTATCTGTTCCGCACCGACGACGCCGGTGAGAGCTGGCAGCGCATCACCGATGGCCTACCGGCGGATGACTTCACGCGCGTGCTCAAGCCGGACCCGGTGCGTCCCGGCCTGCTCTACGCCGGCACCGAGACCCGTCTCTATGTATCGGTCGACGACGGCCGGAGCTGGCAGCGGCTCAGCGCCGAGCTCCCCGCCGTGCCGTACTACGACCTTTTGTTGCGCGACCACGAACTCGTGGTCGCTACCCATGGACGGGGCTTTTGGATCTGTGACGACGTCACGCCGCTTCGGGAGCTGCCGTCAGATCTCTCATCGCGTCCGGCGGTGCTGTTCACTCCACCCCCGACCGTGCGGGTTTCAACCCCACGGGGGTACCCGACCAGCCCCGGAACCCACTACTTGATGGGCGCCGGCTTCGAGACGAAGAAGGTCCCGGGTTCGCCATACGGAGAGACCGAGGCGACCATGCTCGACGCGGGTACCAATCCCCGCGACGGCGTGTCCATCTGGTACTGGCTGCGCGACGAGGCGCCGGTTGACGGCATCTCGCTGTCGATCCTCGACGCCGCCGGATCGGAGTTGTGGAGCTTCTCGCCCGACCCCGCAGCAGAAAAGGAGATGCAGAGCGGGCGCCCCACCGGCACCGAGCCCGAGGAGACCGCGCCCGGACCAGCGGTGGCCGGGATCGAAGGCGCCGAAGGCGAGCGCCCGCCCTCGGAGGTGGCCGTGGCCGGAACCGAGGACGAGGACGACGACGACGACGACAAGCCGCAGAAGAAGCGGTACTGGGAGGTCCTGCCCCGTAAGGCCGGGCTCAACCGCTTCACCTGGAACCTGCGCTGGCCGTCGGCGCTCTCGAAGCCCGAGGAAGGCAAGCCGCGGCACCGTCAGCCGGGCTGGCTGGTGCCGCCGGGTTCGTACACCGCCCGCTTGACCGTCAACGACCAGGTCTACGAGTCGGCGTTCGAAGTAAGCCGCGACCCCCGCGCTTTGGTGAGCGACAAGGACCTGCGAGCTCAACACGAGTTCATGCTCGAAGTGGTCGGGCTTGTCCAAAAGGTCGAGGACGCGGTCGGGAGCATCAAGCGCGTCAAGTCGCAGGCCGAGGCTTGGACCAAGCGCGATGACGCCCCGGCGGAGGTCAAGCAGGCCGCCAAGGACGTCTTGAAAGTGGTGAAGGATCCGGAGGCGAAGCTGACCCAACCGAAGTTTTCCGACGCGACGGATCGGCTGAAGCTCCCGGCCGGGCTCGACGAGAAGCTGGCCGCCATTGCTCCGGTCATCGTTGGCGCGGATGCGCCGGTGACCCGACAGGCCCGCGAGGTCTGGGACAAGCTTTCGGGTGAAGCCGATCAGGCGCTCTCCGAGCTGCAGGCCGTGCTCGACGGCCAGGTTGCAGCGCTGAATGACGCGATCGTCCAGGCCGGTATCGGGGTGATCGACACGTCGCCGCCGGGCATCAGGGTCGTTGAGGCCGCCGCGACCGGAATGTAAGTGACGTGACCTTGGTGGCGGGGCTGGCGGCCGCGGCCGCCGCCTTCGTGTCTTTCGTGGTGTCAGCATCGGCCGGGCTCGGCGGATCGCTCGTCCTGGTTCCCGCGCTTTCTCTGCTGCTCGGCGCCAAGGAGGGTGTGGCCCTCGCCGCGCTGCTGTTAGGCGCGAACAATGTGTTCAAAGTCGTCGCCTATCGCCAGACGCTGCCGGTCCGGCTCTCCTTGGGGATCGTCGCGGCGACGGTCGTCGGTGCCTTCTTGGGGGCACGTCTCCTGATCGCTGCGCCGGAACGGGTTGTCGGCATCGCCGTCGTCGTGGCCATGGGGGCGACGTTCCTGTTCGAGCGCCGCCGGCTGAGGCGCACACTGCAGGCATCGGCCCCGGCCCTAGCGCTCGGCTCCGGCCTCACGTCGGGGTTCTCGGGCACGTCGGGACCGCTCAAGGGAGTGGCCGTCCGAGGACTCGGTCTGGACCGTATGCACCTCGTGGGCGCGGCCTCCATGGTCTCGTTCGCCGGTGACGCCACCAAGACCGCGGTGTTCGCCCAGGCCAGCCTTCTGGGAAGCGGCGCCGTCGCCTTTGCCGCCGCGGCAGTCCCGTTGATGGTGCTGGGAACCTGGACTGGTCGGCAGATCAACCAGCGACTCGGTGAACGTGCCTTCGCCGGGCTTTTCTGGGGCGTGATGGCCGGGTATTCGGTCCGGCTCCTTCTGGCCTGATGACCCATCCCACAACTTCGGTGGCTGAGTGGCGCTGAGCGCCACTCAGAGCCCGAAGTTGGTGGAAGTGACGTTCGGCGACGTCGAGGAAGCGATAGGCAGACTCGAAGGCGTCGCCCACCGCACGCCGGTGCTGACTTCTCGGACTCTCGACGGACTCGTCGGCGGCATCGTGCTGCTCAAGGCCGAGAACCTTCAGCGGGGCGGCGCCTTCAAGTTCCGCGGCGCGTACAACAAGATCAACTCGCTCCCGGCCGATCAACGTGCCCGTGGCGTCGTCGCCTACTCGTCCGGCAACCACGCTCAGGCCGTCGCCCTGGCGGCCCGGCTCCACGAGGTTCCTGCCGTGATCGTGATGCCGACCGACGCGCCAGCGTCGAAAGTCGAGGCGACGCGCGGATACGGGGCCGAGGTCGTGACCTACGACCGCTACACCGAAGACCGCGTCGCGGTGGGCGAGCGGCTTGCGGGTGAACGGGGCGGGACGTTGGTTCCCCCGTACGACGACCCCAAGATCATCGCCGGGCAAGGCACGGTGGGCGTCGAGTTGATCGAAGACGCGGGCCCGCTCGACCTTCTGGTTGCGCCGGTCGGCGGAGGCGGGCTGATCTCCGGGTGCTCGACCGCGGCGGCGGCGCTCAGTCCCCGTGCCCGGATCGTCGGAGTAGAGCCCGAGGCCGGTGACGACACCCGGCGCTCACTGGAGGCGGGCCATCGGGTCGGCATCGAGGTGCCCCGCACCATCGCAGACGGTTTGCAGGGCGACATTCCCGGGCGGCTCACCTTTCCCATCGTGCAGCGCCTGGTCGAGCGGATCGTCACCGTGACCGACGCCCAGATCGTTGACGCCATGGTTTTTCTGCATGAGCGCCTGAAGGTCGTGGTCGAGCCCAGCGGCGCCGCCGGGGTCGCCGCCTTGTTGAGCGGAGCGCTCAAGTGTGAGCCGCAAAGCCGGATCGGCGTGATCCTGTCCGGCGGCAACGTCGGCGCGAACCGTTTCGCGGAATTGATAGCCAACTCGGGGCGCACGGTGGCGCTGAGCGCGCCTCAGACCCCGAAGGTGGGGAAGGTCACAAGGTAGGATGCGGCAGTGCCCGCAACCGTGGTCGTTGGGACCCAGTGGGGCGACGAAGGAAAGGGCCGCCTCACCGACCTGATCGCCAAAGAGATGGCGATGGTGGTGCGCTACCAGGGCGGGCACAACGCGGGTCACACGATCGTCATCGGCTCTGACGGCAACGAGGAGCGCTTCGCCCTCCAGCTCATTCCCTCGGGTGTTCTCTACGACCACATCACGCCGATGATCGGAAACGGTGTGGTGGTCGATCCGGCCGTGCTGCTCGCCGAGGTCGACACGCTCGAGTCGCGAGGTATCGACACCTCCCGGCTGAAGGTGAGTGGCAACGCCCACCTCGTCATGCCGTACCACGCCGAGATCGATCGATTGAGTGAGCGGCGGCTGGGCAAGAACAAGCTCGGGACCACGCGCGGGGGGATCGGCCCTGCTTATGCCGACAAGGCACTCCGGGTCGGCCTGCGGGTACAGGATCTGCTGGACCCGAAGATCTTCCGGGAGAAGCTCGAAGTCGTGCTGAAGGAGCGCAACGCGGTTCTCGCCAAGGTCTTCAACCGCTTGCCCATCAATGCATCAGATCTGGCCGACCGTTATCTGGGCGAGTTCGCCCCGCGGCTCGAGCCGATGGTTGCCGACACCGTCGGCCTCGTACACGAAGCGCTGGAAGCGGGCCAGCACGTGCTGCTCGAAGGTGCCCAGGCCACATTCCTCGACCTGGACCACGGGACCTATCCCTTCGTCACATCGTCGAACCCGGTCGCGGGCGGCGCCTGCACGGGCTCGGGTGTGGGGCCACGTCACATCGACCGGGTGGTCGGCATCACCAAGGCCTACCTCACCCGGGTCGGCAGTGGGCCGTTCCCGACCGAGCTGACCGACGAGACCGGCCGGGGCTTGGGCGAGCGCGGGCGCGAGTTCGGCACCGTCACCGGCCGGCAACGCCGCTGCGGCTGGTTCGACGCGGCGCTCGTGCGCCAGACCTGCCTGATCGGCGGGGTCTCCGGCATCGCGCTGACCAAGCTCGATGTGCTCGACGCGTTCGAAACGGTGAAGGTGTGCGTGGCCTACGAAGGCCCTGATGGCCGGCGCTATGAGCACATGCCGTACCACCAGTCACTCCTGCACAACGTGCGGCCTGTCTTCGCCGAGCTACCGGGGTGGCGTACCGATCTGTCGCACCTGACCGAAGGCAATGACCTGCCCGCCCAGGCGCGCGCCTACGTCGATTTCCTGGCCGAACAGGCCGGCGTGCCGGTCAACATGGTGTCGGTTGGTCCCCGCCGGGACCAGTTCGTCCACGTCGGCTAGCCATGCGCGTCTGCGTGGTGGGTGGCGGTGCCCGCGAGCACGTTCTCGCCCACGTCCTGGGCCGGACGGCCGAGGTGGTGGCGACGCCCGGCAATCCCGGCATCGCCAACTCGGTTTCCTCCGCGCCCGAGGATGTCGACGTCGATCTGTATGTCATCGGGCCGGAGGCCCCCCTGGTCGCGGGATTGGCCGACCGCCTGCGCGCCCAAGGTCGCGTCGTATTCGGTCCCGGCGCGGACGGGGCTCACCTGGAGGGATCGAAGGCGTGGATGAAGGAGTTCGCGTCCCGGCATGGGATTCCGACGGCCGCCCATCGCGTTTTCACCGAGCTCGATCTGGCCGTGGCCGCAGTGCAGGACTCGACCGGGCCGTGGGTTATCAAGACCGACGGGCTGGCGGCCGGTAAGGGCGTTTTCGTGACCGACTCACGTGACGAGGCGGTGTCTGACGTGCGAGCCAAACTGGCGGGAGAGTCCTTCGGCGAAGCCGGCCGCCGGATCGTCATCGAGCAGTACCTCGACGGACCCGAGATCAGTGTGCTGGCGATCTGCGACGGGAGCCGCGCCGTTCCGCTCGCCGCCGCCCAGGACTACAAGCGCATCGGTGATGGCGACACCGGACCCAACACCGGCGGGATGGGTGCGTACTCACCGGTGCCCTTTGTCGGCAAAGACGTGCTGGACGAAGTCGAGGAGAAGTTCCTGCGGCGGGCGATGGCCGGGTTCGCCAGCGAGGGCATCGACTACCGGGGGGTTCTCTACGCCGGCCTTGCCCTCACGTCCGACGGTCCGCGGTTGGTCGAGTTCAACGTGCGCTTCGGTGATCCCGAGGCCGAGGTCGTGCTGCCCCGACTGGAGACCGACCTTGCCGGGCTGCTCTTACAGGCGGCGAACGGCCGCATCGAGGACGAGCCCCGCTTCGTAGAGGACGCCGCGGTCATCGTCATCGCCGCGTCCGAGGGTTATCCCGGTCCAACCGAGACCGGCCGGGAGATTCGCGGCATCGAGAGAGCGGAGTCGGTCGAGGGGGTGACGGTCTTCCATGCCGGAACAGCGGTCTCCCCGGACGGTGAGCTCGTCACCGATGGAGGCCGCGTGCTCGGAGTCACCGGCATGGGAACCGACCTGAAACAGGCCCGAGAGCGGGCTTATGAGGGAATGGCACACATCAGCTTCGAGGGGATGCAATATCGGAGGGATATCGCTGGCACCCAGGCGTAGGACCCGGGGGCTCGCTCAACGATCGGAGGAATGTTGAAAGTCGCAGTCCTGATGGGATCGCCGAACGACAAGGACAAGATGGCGGGCGCCGCCAAGGTGCTCGAGGAGCTCGGGATCGAGGCGGACGTGCGGGTGATGTCCGCCCACCGCAACCCCGAGGCGGTCGGGGAGTTCGTTTCCTCGGCTCGAGACTCCGGCTACAAAGTGATCATCTGCGGCGCCGGCATGGCGGCCCACCTGGCGGGCGCGGCCGCGGCCCGCACGACCTTGCCGGTGATCGGAGTTCCTCTCTC
>JAHWKP010000072.1 GCA_019347775.1 Actinomycetota bacterium
GCGGTCGAGGACCTCCTGCGCGATTTTCCCGGTGATCTTCGCGTCGAAAGGTCGCAGGTCCACGAGGAGCAGGTGGTTGTCGGTGCCCCCGGACACCAGACGGAACCCCTCCCCCGCCAGTGCTTCCGCCAGTGACCGCGCATTGTCGACCACCGCCTCGGCGTAGTCCTTGAACTCGGGCTGCGAAGCCTCGTTGAAGGCGATCGCCTTCGCGGCGATTACATGCTCGAGCGGGCCACCTTGCAGCCCCGGGAACACCGCCTTATCGATCGCCTCGGCATGGTCCTTGGTGGAAACGATGCAGCCGCCTCGGGGGCCGCGCAGCGTCTTGTGGGTCGTGAAGGTGACGATGTCGGAGTGCGGGACCGGATCGGGGTGGACGCCGCCCGCGATCAGGCCGGCGACGTGAGCCGCGTCGAAGACGAACAGTGCGCCTGCCTCGTCGCAGATCTCCCGGAAGGGCTTGGCCTCGATCAGACGGGGATAAGCCGTCGCTCCGGCGACGATCATCTTGGGCCGGTGCTTCAGGGCCAGGTCCCGCACCTGATCCATGTCGAGCCGCTCGTCGCTCTTGGTCAGGTGGTACGGGATGAAGTTGTAGAGCTTGCCCGAGATGTTGACGTCGCGGCCGTGCGTGAGGTGCCCGCCGTGGTCGAGGCTCAAGCCGAGGACGGTGTCACCCGTCTCCAACAGGGCGAGGTAGGTGGCGACGTTGGCATTGGCGCCTGAGTGGGGCTGCACATTCGCGTGTTCGGACCCGAACAGCGAGTTGCAGCGGGAGATGGCCAGCGACTCCACCTCGTCGATGACGTAGTTACCGCCGTAGTAGCGCTTGCCCGGATAGCCCTCGGAGTACTTGTTGGTGAGAACCGACCCCGTGGCGCGGAGGACGTCGGCCGAGGTGAAGTTCTCCGAGGCGATGAGCTGCAGCGTGGTGCGCTGCCGCTCGAGCTCGCGGTCGAGGATCCCAAAGACTTCGTCGGTCACGATCGTTCCTCTCGTTCTATTTCGGCCAGTTGCTCGACACGGCGGGAGTGGCGTCCGCCGTCGAAATCGGTCTCGAGCCAGACGGCCACGATCTCGTCGGCCAGGCCCGGGGCGACGATACGCCCGCCCATGGACAAGACGTTGGCATCGTTGTGCGAGCGCGACAGCCGGGCGGTGAACAGGTCGTGGCACAGCGCCGCTCGCACCCCGTTGACCTTGTTGGCTGCCATTTGCTCGCCCTGGCCGCTGCCTCCCAGCACGATGCCTCGGTCGGCGTCCCCCCGCACTACTGCCCGGCCGACAGCCGCGCAGATGGGCGGATAGTCGACCGACTCCTCCGAGTGGGTGCCGAGGTCGTCCACCTCGTGGCCCAACTCCTTCAGGGTCGCCACCAGGTGCTGCTTGAGCTGGTAGCCAGCGTGATCGGCCCCGATCGAGATTTTCATGACGTGGACTCGGGCCAGGCGAGGTCTACGAGGCGGTCGATGAAATCTTCGATCTCGGCGCAGGTGCGCTCGTAGTCTTCGCGTTCCATGCCGTAAGGGTCGGCCACATCGTCGTCGGCGGAACGACCCAGCATCTCGGCCCGGTCGCGGCCGGCGCCCACCTTCGCCAGCCACTCAGAAAGAGGCTGATCCGGAGCGCGCGCCCCGGCCGACTCGCCCCGGCGTACGAGCTCCTTGAGAGTGAAGGTGCGGTCGAACGTGGACGGGTTGAGCACCGCGGCTTCGCGAAGGTGCTCGCGCGTCATGGCGAGGACCAGATCAGCCGATTCGAGGATGCCGGCGTCCATGACCCGGCTGCGGTGGGAGCGGTGGTCGATTCCGCGGTCGGCCAACACCGATACGGCGTGGTCGGACGCGGGCTTGCCGGATAGCACCAGCCCGGCCGAGCTGACCACGGCGTCGACCCCCCGCCTCCTCAGGCGGTCGGCGAGGAGGGCTTGGCCCATGGGAGAGCGGCAGATGTTGCCCGTGCAGAGCACGACGACGTGGATCGGAGCCTCGATGGTCCGAGTGTATGTACCTGGGGGTGCCCACCCCGAGCCGGGCTCGGGCAGAGTGGGAGCCGTGAGCGACGTCGACCCGCTGACTCCGGTGCTGGTCGGGGTGTCCCAGTTGAGCCGTCGCCCGCAGGGGGCCGACGACCTCAACGATCCCGCCTCGCTGATGGTCGAGGCCGCCCGCCTGGCTGGGTCCGACTCCGGTTCGTCCTCCGCCCTCGACAGGGTGAAGTCGATCCGGGTGGTCGAGTCGTTGGGCTGGCGTCCCCCCAACGCGGCGGCGGTCCTGACCCGGGCGCTGGGCCTGGAACCCGTCGACCTGGTGCTCACCGCGACAGGCGGCAACGGGCCTCTCTCCCTGCTGCACGACACCTGCGCGGCGATCAGCCGGGGCCAACTTGATGCCGCGCTGCTGGTCGGCGCCGAGGCCTTCTACTCCCGGCGGGTGGCACGGACTCACGGCGTCGAGGCTCCGGAGTCACCATCCGACGCTGACGAGCCCCCGCGGGTGATCGGTGATCAGCGCGTCGGCAGTCATCCGGCGGAGCTGGGCGTGGGACTGACGGTTCCGGCCCAAGTGTACCCGTTGTTCTCGACGGCGCGGTCCCGCTCGCTGGGTGACTCGACGGCTGCGCTCCACCCGCGGGAGGCCGAGGTCTGGTCGAGGTTCGCCGAAGTCGCGTCGCGCAACCCGTACGCCTGGTCCCGCCAGGCGTACTCCGCCGAAGAAATCGCCGAGGCCAGTCCGGACAACCGGATGGTGGCCCATCCCTACACGAAGCGTTGTTGCGCCAACATCCAGGTCGACCAGGGCGCAGCGGCAATCGTCATGTCGGCCGGGGCGGCCGAGGCGGCCGGCGTTCCCCGCGAGCGCTGGGTGTTCCCCTGGGCGGGCGCCGAGGCCAACGACCACTGGTTCGTGTCCGAGCGGATGGACCTCCACTCCTCCCCCGCCATCGCCGAGTGCTGGAAGATGCTGCGGCAGTCGACCAACGTCGATCCCGACGACATCTCCTTGATCGACCTCTACTCCTGCTTTCCCGCGGCAGTGGCCGTCGCCGCCGATGAGATGGGGTTGGACCTGGCCGACGCCGCTCGGCCGCTCACCCTCACCGGAGGACTGGCCTTCGCCGGCGGTCCCGGCAACAACTACTCGATGCACTCGCTGGCGACCCTCGTCGGCCGGCTGAGAGTAGACGGTGGGCTGGGACTGGTCACCGGTGTGGGTTGGTACCTGACCAAGCACGCGCTCTCGCTCCTCAGCGCCACGCCACCGCCCGAGGGATTCCGCCACGGCTCCCCGCAGCCGCGCGTCGACGCCCGGCCGAAGCGCAGCGTTGTGGCCGGCGCCGACGACCTCTCGTTGGAGACGTTCACCGTGTTCTACGACCGCGATGGGGCGCCGACCAAGGCCGCCATAGCCGGTGTCTCCGACCAAGGGGCGAGAGGCTGGCTCACTTCCGACGATCCGCGAGTGCTCAATGCGCTCGTGTCAGATCAGGAGATCTCCCTCTCCGACTGCGCCCTCCCGTAACACCACCGGGACATCCCCGGTCAGGTCGACCACAGTCGACGGCAGGCCTTCGCATTCTCCGCCGTCGAGGATCATCGCCACCGAGCTGCCGGCGAGGTCTTCGGCTACTTCCCGAGCTGACGGCGGCGTCGGTTGCCCGTGGGCATTCGCGCTGGTCGTAGCGATAGGGCCGACCGCGGCGCACAGTCGCTGGGCCAGGTCGTGGTCGGGACAGCGCAGCCCGATGGTCTGGCGATCACCACCGAGGTCCCAGTCCAGGTCGTCGCGACGGCGCACCACCAGCGTCAGGGGGCCGGGCCAATGGCGGGACACGAGCGATCGGGGAAGGGGCTCGGCCGCGAGCGAGTTTGCGGTCTCGGGGTCAGCGACGAGCACGGCGACGGGCACCGACGCCGGCCGGCCCTTGGCCGCGAAGAGCCGGTCGACGGCTCCTGCGATCCCGGGGACCACGGCTAGCCCGTAGACCGTCTCGGTGGGCAGCCCGACCACTTCACCGTCGTTGAGCGCGGACACCGCGGCGTCGAAGCCGGCTTCGTCCGCGACAACCAGATCGGGCCGTCGGGCCTCCGGGGGCGGCACGGTGCTCAGGTGACCAGGCGACAGCCGATGAGGCTGTTGACCCCCAACCCGCCGTTGATGCCGTAGGCGCACACCTGACGCGCATCTCTCGGAATGTCGAACGTCGCCTCCCACCCGCGATGACTACCGAACCCGGGATGGACGGCTTCGACGTCGGGTCGGGCGCCGTCGGCGCGCACTGCGGCGACCCCGACTCCGTCGGCGTAGATATGAACGTCTATCGACGTGTGCCAGTCGAGGTCGGTCGCCCACCCTCTGGCCGTGATAGTCAAGGGAGCCACCCGCCTGACCTCGTCGAATGCACCAGTCGGGTCGGCTCCAACGGTGATCTGGTCCTCGCCGAGCACGGCGCTGATGTGCATAGAGCGGGCGCCGCCGGCCTTGTACCCGAGGCGGTCGGGCGACCAGGCGTGGAAAGCCAACCTCAACCGGCCGCTCATGTCCCGAAAGGATGACGCCCCACCGGGGCCGGCAACGCCGGTTCGCGACGCCAACACAGGGCCGTCGAAGAGGCGGTTGCACGGCCCGGAGGGCGAGCGGCACCTGGCCACGCCCACTTTGTAGGTCTCGTTCTGCCATACGCCGGCTGAATAGAACAGCAACAGCCGTCCTCCATCGGAAACCATCGAGGGGTTCTCGATCAGCGGCCGTTCCCAGTCGAGTTGCCGTTCGAGGAGAAGTCGACGATCGGCAAGCAGGCCCGTCCCGGCGGCGTCCAGCTGCTGGGACCACAGGGCTGCCTCGACCAGGTCGTCGTCGCGACCTTCGGTCTTCCACAGCAACCACTGGCGACCCTCGTCGTCGTCGAAGACCTCCGGGTCGATGGCGCCACCGCGTGGATCGTCGCAAGTGAGCGGGGCGTTGGACCGGTCCTCGTAAGGCCCCTCTGGTCGGGTTGCCATTGCCACGGAGATGCAACGCTTACCCGACACCGCGTGCGGTATGGCGTAGTAGAGCCGCCATTGCCCCGGCGATGGAGAGGCGATAGCTGGCGCCCACACCGAGGTTCCGAGCGCCCACTCCGCGATGTTGGCGAGAGCCTCTACCGGACGGGTCCAGTCCCGCAGGTTGGTCGAGCGTCTTAGGCCGATGTTCAGATCGCTCGCGGCCGGGCTTGTGCCCACCGCGATGTATCCGCCCCCGACGGTGAGCACGAAGGGGTCCGGGAAGTCACCAGAGTCGGCCGCTGCGGGAGTGGCCGGGGCGAACAGTGTGCACAGGAGAAGAAGGACGAGCGCGAACGCGCCCCGCCTGGTCACCGCCGCCTCACCCACCACCCCCATCATCTCACTCGATGACTCAGGCGCCGAGCTTGGCGGTGACGACCCGGCCCCGGGCGGCGAGGTCCTCATGGGCCGCCGCCCCGACCAGTCCCGCGGCCCCGCAAAGGCCGATGACCGCGTCGATCTGATGGGGAGCGCACTCGAGCGCAAGAACTCCACCATCGCTCATCCAGGTGGGCGCGCCGGCGATGACCTGCTCGAGACATTCCAGGCCGGAAGGTCCCGACACGAGTGCGGCCCGCGGTTCCCATTCGCGTACCGCCGGATCGAGCGCCTCGAACTCCGCCTCCGTCACGTAAGGAGGATTGGACACAATCAGGTCGAAACTCCCGCACAGATCTTCGGGCAGCGCGGAGTACCAGTCACCGTGGACAAAGGTGACCTTGCCGTCGGCGTCGTTCTCTCGCGCCAACTCCAGTGCCTCGGGCGAGGAATCGACCGCCCACACATCGGCTTTTGGTCGCGCCGCCGCGACCGCGAGTGCGATGGCTCCTGAGCCCGTGCCCAAGTCGAGCACCCTGCGCGCATGGGGTTGGGCCGCCAGCGCGGTCTCGACGAGGATCTCGGTCTCGGGTCTGGGAATGAGCGCCCTGCGGTCGACGGCCAGGTCCAGTCCGAGAAATCCCCATCGCCCGAGCACGTACTGGAGGGGCTCGCCCGACTCCCAGCGCACCAGGAGCTCGGATTCACGACGCAGGTCGCCGCCCGAGGCCTCGACGATCCAGCGGTGCTGCGGGGTGAGCCGCAACGGAGCACTCAATCGGTCCCGCCCTCTGAAAGTTGGCGGGCGCGCTCTTCGCTGATCAGGGCGTCGTGCAGGTCGTCGAGGTCGCCGAGTAGCACCTTGTCGAGCTTGTGCAGCGTGAGGCCGATGCGGTGGTCGGTAACCCGGTTGTCCTTGTAGTTGTAGGTCCGGATCTTCTCGGAGCGTCCGCCGCTGCCGGTCTGGCTGCGCTTCTGCTCGGACATCTCGGCGCCGACGCGGTCCTGCTCTTCCTTCAGCAGGCGGGCCCGCAGCACGACGAGGGCCCTAGCCCGGTTCTGGATCTGGCTCTTTTCGTCCTGCATGGCCACCACGATCCCCGTGGGCAGGTGGGTGATGCGCACGGCGGAGTCGGTGGTGTTCACCGACTGACCGCCCGGGCCGCTCGAGCGGTAGACGTCGACCCGCAGATCGTTGGGGTTGATCTGGAGGTCGATCTCGTCGGCTTCGGGCAGGACGGTGACCGTCGCGGCCGAGGTGTGGATCCGGCCCTGCGATTCGGTTACCGGCACCCGCTGCACGCGATGGACGCCGCCCTCGAACTTCATGCGCGACCAGGCGCCGTCGCCGCTCAGCTTGAAGGTGACCTCGTCGAGACCGCCGCGGTCGGAGTGACTGACGGAGAGGATCTCCATCTTCCAGCGGTGCTGGTCGGCGTATCGGGTGTACATGTCGAACAGGTCCTTGGCGAACAGGTTGGCCTCCTCGCCTCCTTCGGTGCCGCGGATCTCGAAGATGACGGCGCGCTCGTCGTTGGGATCACGCGGCAGGAGGAGGAGCTTGAGCTCCTCCTCCTTGTCGCCGATGCGCTTGCGGGCGCTGTCGATCTCGGCGCGCAGCTCGTCTCGCTCGTCGCCCTTGGCGTCGTCGAGCATCTGACGGGCGGCTTCGAGGTCTTCCTCGGCGGCCCGCAGGCCGCGACTGGCCGCGACGATCGGCTCGAGCTGGCTGTGTCGCTGCCCGATCTTGCGGAGTTGGTCGGGATCCGACATCACCTCCTGCGTGGACAGCTGCTGGAGGATGTCCTCGAACTCGGCCTCGAGTTGTTCGAGGCGGTCCCTCACTTCTTGGTTCGGCTGCCCTTCTTGCCGTATCGGCGCTGGAAGCGCTCGACTCGTCCACCGGTGTCCACCAGCTTCTGGCGGCCCGTGTAGAACGGGTGGCACTCGTTGCAGAGCTCGACGCGCAGCTCGTTGACCGTCGAACGGGTCATGAACTCGTTGCCGCAGGAGCAGTGCACCTTGGCGTCGGCGTAGTCGGGGTGAATTTCTGCCTTCATGTCCTCATTCTCTCCTTCTGCGCCAGTGCTAGACGGTCGGGTCCGGTGTCTTGGCCAACTCGGCCAAGAACTCGTCGTTGGAAGCTGTGGTCTTGATCCGATC
Source organism: Actinomycetota bacterium (assembly GCA_019347775.1). Lineage (GTDB taxonomy): Bacteria > Actinomycetota > Acidimicrobiia > Acidimicrobiales > JAHWKP01 > JAHWKP01. The sequence goes on from JAHWKP010000072.1 coordinate 7,532, forward strand.
GCGCAGCAGCTCAAGAGCCTTGGCTTCGCTGCCTTCGGCACCGAGAGCGTTGAGCACCCGGCGCAGTTTCCATGCCGCCGCCAGCTGACCACGGTCGAAGAGAAGTTCCTCGTGACGGGTCGACGAGGCGTTGACGTCGATGGCCGGGTACAGGATCACGCGGCGGCCACGGCGACGAAGTTCCTGAGCAGGGTCAGCCCCTCGTGGGAGGACTTCTCCGGATGACACTGCGCGCCGAAGATGTTGTCGCGCTCCACCAGCGAGACGAAGCGCACGCCGTAGGTCCCGTAGCCCAGCGCCGCCCCCTCGTCGGCGGGCACGTAGGAGTGCACGTGGTAGAAGGCCGCGCTGGCGCCCAGTCCCTCGGTCAGCCGGGAGGACCGGACGAAGGCCACCTCGTTCCACCCGATGTGGGGCAGCTTGAGCCCGTCGGCGGGCAGGCGCACCACCGCGCCTGGCAGCAGGCCGAGCCCCTCGGCGCCCTCATGCTCGCTGGACCGCTCGAAGAGGAGCTGCATGCCCAGGCACAGGCCGATGACCGGCACACCGGCCCGCGCGCGCTCGCAGATCAGGGCGTCCAGCCCGGTAGCGCCCAGCCGGCGCATGGCCTCGGGGAACGCACCCACCCCCGGCACCACCAGGCCCCGCGCGGAGCGCAGCTCGTCGTGGTCGGCGGTCAGCCAGGGCTGGCCGCCCACGCGCTCCAGCGCCTTGACCACCGACCGGCGGTTGCCCATCCCATAGTCCACCACCCCAACCATCAGGT
>JAHWKP010000073.1 GCA_019347775.1 Actinomycetota bacterium
TGCGAGCGCTGCGGCGTCGAGGTGACGCGGGAGAAGGTCCGGCGCGAGCGCATGGGTCACATCGAGTTGGCCGCTCCCGTGGTGCACATCTGGTACCTGCGCGGCACGCGCTCATGGCTGGCCTATCTCCTGATGGGCACGGAAGCCCGCGAAGAGCTCAAGGCCAAGCAGCTCGAGAAGGTCATCTACTTCGCCGCCAACCTCGTCACCTGGGTCGACGAGGAGAAGCGCCACGCCGAGCTTCCCAATCTGGAGGTGGAGCTCGTCGAGGAGCTGGGCGAGATCCGTAACGCCATGGAGCTCGAGCTGGCCCGCAAGGCTGAGGCCACCGAGAAGGAAGTCGCCGAGCTCGAAGCCGGCGGCGCCAAGGACTCTGAGATCCGCGCCCGTCAGAAGGCATGGGAAAAGGACGCTGCCGCGATCCGCGAGCGCGGCGAAGCCGAGCTCGAACTGGTCCAGCGCGCCTTCGACGAGTTCCGGGACCTGTTCGCCCGCCGGATCATCGAAGACGAGATGCTGTGGCGGGAGCTCACCGACCGCTACGGCGAGTACTTCGAAGGCGGCATGGGCGCCGAGGCGATCGGCCAGCTCATCGACCGCATCGATCTGGACGAAGAAGAGATCAAGCTGCGGGAGGGCATCGACGCCCTCGACGGCCGCAAGCCGCTGTCGGCTCAGCGCAAGCAGAAGGCCATCAAGCGCCTCAAGATCGTCACCTCGTTTAACCGCCGTCACGAGAACGGTCGTCGCATCAATGACCCGAGGGCGATGATCCTCGAGGCCGTTCCCGTCATCCCGCCGAACTTGCGCCCCATGGTGCAGCTCGACGGCGGCCGCTTCGCGACGAGCGATCTCAACGATCTCTACCGCCGCGTCATCAACCGGAACAACCGCCTCAAGCGCCTCCTCGAGCTCAACGCGCCCGAGATCATCATCCGCAACGAGCGCCGCATGCTGCAAGAGGCGGTCGACGCCCTCTTCGACAACGGCCGGCGCGGCCGGCCCGTCACCGGACCCGGTAACCGCCCGTCGAAGTCGCTCTCGGACATGTTGAAGGGGAAACAAGGTCGTTTCCGTCAGAACCTGCTTGGTAAACGTGTCGACTATTCCGGCCGTTCGGTAATCGTCTCCGGACCGACCCTCAAGCTCCACCAGTGCGGTCTGCCCAAGGCGATGGCGCTCGAGCTGTTCAAGCCGTTCGTCATGAAGCGCCTGGTCGACCACGAGCTCGCTCAGAACATCAAGTCCGCCAAGCGCATGGTCGAGCGCCGCCGTCCGCAGGTCTGGGACGTGCTCGACGAGGTCATCAAGGAGCACCCGGTTCTGCTGAACCGTGCTCCCACGCTGCACCGCCTCGGAATCCAGGCCTTCGAGCCCGTGCTGGTCGAGGGCAAGGCCATCCAGATCCACCCCCTCGTCTGCACGGCGTTCAACGCCGACTTCGACGGCGACCAGATGGCGGTTCACCTGCCCCTGTCGGCCGAAGCGCAGGCGGAGGCCCGGATCCTCATGCTGTCGGCGAACAACATCCTTTCGCCGGCCACCGGAATGCCGACCGTCACGCCGACCCACGACATGATCTTCGGTGGGTACTACCTGACCCTCCTGCAGGAAGATGGCAAGGGAGCCGGTCGGGTCTTCCGCCACCTCCACGAAGTGGAGCGCGCCTGGGAGGCACACGAGATCGACCTGCACGCCCCGATCAAGTACCGGCCCGTCGCCGGCGCCAACGGCAGCACGCCTGCCGCGGGTGGCGGAGCCGACGACGAGGACGCGCGGCCGACCGAAATCGAGACCACGCCCGGCCGTCTGTTCTTCAACAACGCCCTGCCGGTTGGCTTCGGGTTTGTGAATACCGTCGTGGACAAGGGCGCACTCGCCGAGATCGTGGCCGAGTTGGCCAACCATTGGCCCAAGGCCGTGGTGGCCGAGTCCCTCGACCGGATCAAGGACCTGGGCTTCAAGTTCTCCTCCCGAGCCGGTCTGACGATCGCTTTCTCCGACGTGCTGGTTCCGCCGGACAAGGGCCAGATCCTCGCCCGCTACGAGAAGGAAGCGGACAAGACCGAAGCTCAGTTCAAGCGGGGCATCATCACCGACGACGAGCGCCGTCAGAAGGAAGTCGAGATCTGGTCCCAGGCCAACGCCGAAGTCGGGCGTGCCATGGACCGCGAGTTCAAGGCTTCTGCCATCAATCCGCTCCAGGGAATGCTCGCCTCCGGGTCCCGTTTGAACCCGAACAACCTGCGACAGATCTCAGGCATGAAGGGACTGGTCTCCAACCCGCGAGGTGACTTCATCCCCCGGCCGATCAAGTCCTCTTTCCGTGAGGGTCTCTCGGTGCTCGAGTACTTCATCTCCACCCACGGCGCCCGCAAGGGTCTGGCTGACACCGCCCTGCGGACGGCCGACTCGGGTTACCTCACCCGTCGTCTGGTCGACGTCGCCCAGGAGCTGATCGTGCGCGAGGACGACTGCGGCACGTCGCGCAGCCTTTGGCTCGACGAGGTCATCCCCGACCAGGCCGGCAAGCGCTCCTACCTGGAGACCCGGCTCTACGGCCGAGTTCTGGCCGAGGACGCGGGCGGCATCCCGGCTGGCACCACGATCGGCGACGACGAACTGGCGAGCCTCCGGGACAATCCCGATCTCGACCGGGTCCGGGTCCGCTCGGTGCTCGTATGCGAAGCCGAGCACGGGGTGTGCGCGGCCTGCTACGGCATGTCGCTCGCCACGCGGTCCGACGTCGAAATGGGCGAAGCGGTCGGAGTGATCGCGGCGCAGTCGATCGGCGAGCCCGGCACGCAGCTCACCATGCGTACCTTCCATTCCGGCGGCATCGCCGGCTCCGACATCACCCACGGCCTGCCCCGAGTGGTCGAGCTCTTCGAGGCCCGCACCCCGAAGGGTGCCGCGGTTCTCGCCCGGACGTCGGGCGTGGTCCGAATCGAGGACGAGGAGAACGGAAGGCGTATCACCGTCGTCGGAGACGACGGCAACGAAGAGACCTACAACGTGAATCTCAGGGCTCACCTCGAGGTCCGAGACGGCCAGGAGGTCAGCGCTGGTGATGCGTTGGTCGAGGGCCCGAAGGACCCGAAGGAGCTCGTCGACATCAAGGGCATCCGGGAAACCCAGACGTACCTGGTCGACGAGGTCCAGAAGGTTTACCGCGATCAGGGTGTGCCGATCCACGACAAGCACATCGAGTTGATCGTGCGCCAGATGCTGCGCCGGGTGTCGGTGGCCGAGCCAGGCGACTCCGGCTTCCTGCCGTCGGAGCGGGTCGACTCCCGGATCTACGCCGAGGTCAACCGCCAGCTGGTCACCGAGGGCAAGCGTCCGGCTGAAGGCCGCCCCGAGCTGATGGGGATCACCAAGGCCTCTCTGGCTACGGAGTCCTGGCTGTCGGCGGCTTCGTTCCAGGAGACCACCCGTGTCCTCACGGAGGCGGCCATCGACGGCAAGTCCGACCAGTTGGTCGGGCTGAAGGAGAACATCGTCATCGGCAAGCTCATCCCCGCCGGTACAGGGATGGCCCGCTACCACGACATCGAGATCGATGCGCCAGAGGCCGAAAGGCTGTCGTTCTGGTCATCGGAGGACGAAGCCCCTGGTGGGGAGCCCGCCGACCTGGCCGCTTGGCTGGCCGGCATCGGTTCAGAAGGCGACCAGGAGGCCCAGGCGAACATCGAGGCCACCGCTCAGTGGCTCGCCGGATCGGGCTCGGCCGAGCCGGCGGAGGAGCCCGACGAGCCCGAGGCTCCGGCCCAGCCCGCGATCTAAGTGGAGACGGTCCTGCCAGGGCGCACGCACGATCAGCCCTGGCAGGACTTCACTCTGATCGAGAGGGCTTGGGCTCTCTCGGCCGAACTACACCGCGATCAGTTCCGCAAGGCGCGGAACGTGCCCTACGTCTCGCATCTTTGGTCGGTCGCGGCGCTCGTGCTCGAGCACGGCGGTGACGACCGGCAGGTGGCGGCCGCGCTGCTTCACGACGCGGCCGAGGACCAGGGCGGTATCGCCGTCCTCGAACGCATTGCCAGCGAACTCGGTGACGACGTTGCCGGCCTGGTGCGGCTCCTATCCGACAGCCTGGCCGACACCACGTCGGGCGAAGACAAAGAGCGATGGGACGAGCGCAAGCAGCGCTATATCGACGGTATCGGCGAGGCCGACGATCGCGTGTTGCTGATTTCGGCTTGCGACAAGCTCCACAACCTCCGAAGTCTGCTGACCGACCATCGCGAACTGGGCGACACCGTCTGGTCGCATTTCACCAAATCGGATCCGTCGGTACACGTCTGGTACTACGGCTCCCTGGTCGCCGCATTCCGCGGCCGCATTCCGCCGGCACTCGAAGCTGACCTCGAATTGGTACTAGCGCAACTCGTGGAGTTAGCTGCAGTAGCGCGGCGCAGTGAGTAGTCTCCGCGCGCCCACTAAGACTTCAGGGAGGATCCCATGCGCAACCTCGTCCGCTTCATCGCCGCACTGTTCGCCATCGCCATCTTCAGCACGGGCGTCGCGTCCACGGCCCAGGCCGCACCGGAGAAGCTGTGCTGGCTGACTGGGAATCTCGACTGCCACTAACCACTAGGGGCGTCAGCCCTCGCGCCTGAGAGCGCGCCACTGCGGGTCAGGATCGAAAAGACGTGTCGTTACCGGGGCGGGTCGGGTCGTGGCTCGCCCTCCGCCGCCCACAGCAGTACGTCGTGGTCGGCTTCGTCGCGGCGAGCCTGTTCGGCGCGCTTCTGCTGCTGATTCCGGCGGCATCCCAGGGACCGGGCGAGACCACGTTTCTCACGGCGTTATTCACGGCGACCTCAGCGGTGTGCGTGACGGGGCTGGTAGTCGTCGACACCGCCGGCCACTGGAGCGCGTTCGGCGAGGCCGTCATCCTCGGACTCGTCCAGATCGGCGGCTTCGGGATCATGTCATTGACCTCGGTGATTGTGCTCGTGCTGTCGCGTCGGATCGGGCTTCGCCATCGCCTGGTCGCCGCGAAGGAGACCGGCTCGCTCGACTTAGGTGACGTCCGCCGAGTGCTCGTAGGGGTCGCGAAGCTCAGTCTCGGGGTCGAGACGGTGGTAGCGGTCGCGCTCTTCCTCCGGTTCTGGCTGTCTCACGGCGAAGCTCCGGCTCGCGCCGCGTACCTGGGCCTGTTCCACTCCGTGTCGGCCTTCAACAACGCCGGGTTCGCGTTGTTCTCGGACAGCCTTGTCGGCTATGCCACCGACCCGCTTCTGTTACTCACGATCGCAGCGACTGTGATCGTGGGCGGCCTCGGGTATCCCGTCCTCGTACAGATCGCCCGACGCCCTCGCTCGCCCCATAAGTGGAACCTTCACGCCAAGCTCACGCTCGTCACGACCGCGATCCTGTTGGTCGCGGGATGGGCGCTCTTCGCGTGGTTCGAGTGGACGAATCCGGGCACCCTCGGTGGGCTGTCCGCGGGTGACTCCATCTCCAATGCCTTCTTCCACAGCGTGATGCCCCGCACTGCCGGGTTCAACTCCGTCGAGATGGCCCAGATGCGGGAACCGTCGAAGCTGCTGACGGAGATCCTGATGTTCATCGGCGGCGGCAGCGCCTCGACCGCGGGCGGCATCAAGGTGACGACCTTCGCCTTGCTCGGCTGGGTGATGTGGGCCGAGGTAAGAGGAGAGCCCGACGTCGTGGTGTTCGAGCGCCGCGTACCTACTGCCGCCCAGCGCCAAGCCCTCACGGTTGCTTTGCTGGCCGTCGGTGTCGTCGTCGGTGCCACGATGGTGCTGCTTGCGGTCACCCGGATCCCCAGGTCCTTCGCCCTATTCGAGGTCGTCTCCGCGCTCGGAACGGTTGGGCTTTCGGTTGGAGGCACTTCCTTGCTATCGGGAGTAGCCCAGGTGCTGATCGCGGGACTGATGATCCTCGGGCGGGTTGGGCCTCCGACGCTGTTCGCGGCGCTCGTGTTGCGCGAACGTGAGCGTCCGTTCCACTATCCAGAGGAGAGGCCGGTCATTGGCTGATCGAAAGTTTCGACAGAGCGCAGGACGCGCAGCCCGTGCTGCCGGAGGTGAGCAGGTCCTCGTCGTCGGCCTGGGCCGGTTCGGGGGCGGCGTCGCGGAAGAGCTCACCAACCTCGACGTCGAGGTGTTGGGCGTCGATGGCGATCCCGAGCGGGTGCAGTCGCTGGCCGACAAGCTCACCCACGTCCTCGAGGCCGACACCACCAGCGAGTCCACACTGCGTCAGCTCGGCGCGGCCGACTTCAAGATCGCAGTGGTTGGCATCGGCACCGACATCGAGGCCAGCATCCTCACGACCGCGGCTCTGGCCGACATCGGGGTGCCCAACATCTGGGCCAAGGCCGTTACCGAGCAGCACGGGCGGATCCTCGAGCGAGTGGGCGCCCACCACGTGGTCTTTCCCGAGCATGAGATGGGCCAGCGGGTAGCCCATCTCGTCGGAGGCCGGGTCATCGACTGGTTCCAGCTCGATCCGGACTTCGCACTGGTCGAGACCGAGGCGCCCGCCGATCTGATCGGCCGTACCCTCAGCGAGATCGGGCTGCGGGCCCGGTACGGCGTCACCGTCGTATGCATCAAGCCCCGCGGGGAGGGATTCACCTACGCCACCGCCGACACCGTGCTGTGCGAGGGCGATGTACTCGTCGTGGCCGGTCCGACCCGAGCGGCGGAGGCCTTCGCCCAACAGACCTGACGGCGCCCATGGGTGCACCCGTGCAGGCCTACGGTCGGGGAATGGGTCACCTGCTGACGGGCCAGCCAACCGACTCGCTGGACCGGTACCTGGCCACAGACATCGGGGGCCTGGGCCTCGAAGCCGCGCAGCGGATGGGTTCCGAGGCGGTGCGCGAGGAGATCCTCGCTTCGGGGTTGCGGGGACGAGGCGGCGGTGGATTTCTCACCGGGCGGAAGTGGGCCGGGGTCGTCGCCCAGGGCGGGACCCACCGCTACGTGGTGGCCAACGGAGCCGAGGGTGAGCCGGGCACCTTCAAAGACCGTGCCCTGATGCGGGAGAACCCCTACCAACTGGTCGAGGGCGTCATGATCGCCGCCTTCGCAGTAGGGGCCAGCGAGGCCTTCATCGCCCTGAAGGCTGGCTTCGGCCGGGAAGCCGAGGCGGTAACCCGCGCCGTCCAGGAGATGCAGGCGGCGGGCCTGTGCCGCGACTGCCAGGTCACGGTGGTGCGGGGACCCGACGAGTACCTGTTCGGGGAGGAGAAGGCCCTTCTCGAGGTCATCGAAGGCGCCGCGCCTCTTCCCCGGCTGTTTCCGCCCCATGAGCACGGACTGTTCGCGACCGCGCCGCAGACCGGTTGGGAGGCGACCGCGCCCCGAGCCGGCCACACGGGGTCGCATCAGTCGAACCCGACCGCGGTCAACAACGTCGAGACGCTTTCGAATGTGCCCCACATCCTGGTCAAGGGAGCGGAATGGTTCCGGTCGATTGGCCCGGAGAACTCTCCCGGCACCTTGGTGTGCACGGTCGTGGGAGATGTCCGTCGACCGTCTGTGGGAGAGATGGACATGGGCACGCCGCTCTCCGAGGTGATCGATGTGGTGGGCGGCGGAGTCGGCGAAGGCAGGGCCGTCAAGGCCGTGCTGTCGGGCGTGGCCAACCCGGTCCTGCCGTCGGACCGGCTCGATACTCCGCTCGACTACGAGGCCTTCGCCGAAGCGGGCAGCGGTTTGGGCGCGGCCGGGTTCATCGTCTACGACGACACCGCCTGCATGGTCGAGGTCGCCCGCCTCTTTTCTCGCTTTCTATACGTCGAGTCTTGTGGCCAGTGCCCCCCGTGCAAGAGAGGCTCCGGCGAGATCACCGAGCGCCTGGCCGCGCTGGGCACCCGGTTCAGCCAGAACGTGCTGGCCGACGAATCCTCGTTCCGACTGGTGCTGGAGAGCGAGCACGACCTCGCCGGGCTGGCGGAGGCGGTCGACATCGTCGACGTCGTCATGCTGCGGCTCAGCCTCGTGGCCGACGCCATCGGCAAGGGCGACGTGGGCACGGCCGAGCTCCGCTACGAGGCGGTCGCGCCGATCCTCGCCGAACTCGATGACACGCCCCGCCTCGCACGTCAACGCTTGCGGTGCTCGTGGGTCGAGGTGGAGCTCGCCGTGCTCGAGGGCCGTCCGCCCACCACGCAAGGGCTGCCGGCCTGGGACCCGGAGCAGGGGGTGGTGTTCCCCGATGCCTACGCCCACGGGACCACGTTCCA
>JAHWKP010000074.1 GCA_019347775.1 Actinomycetota bacterium
CGGACGGTTGCGTACCGCGCTCGCAGGTGACGTGCTGCACGTGAGCGGCACCGCTTCACCGCTGCGAGGCCGTGCCGCCCCGCATCTGCGCCGGCGTCTTGTGGTGGGCCGTCTGGAGGTGGAGTCGGCCGGACCGGTCGGCCCGGGCAGTCCGCTGTCGCGGATCGCCAACGCCACTCGCCGAACCATCGACCGGGGTGCCGCCGGCCTCGGCGATCCGGCTCGGGGCCTCTTCGGCGGCTTCGTGCTCGGCGACGACCGGGGTCAGGACCCGGCCACCGTCGAGCGCTTCCGATCGGCCGGGCTCACCCACCTGCTGGTGGTGTCGGGCCAGAACGTCGCCTTCGTGCTCGCCTTGGCCGCGCCCCTGGTTTCACGAGGTGCCAACGGCGCCCGCCTGGCTTGGACAGCCGCGGTCCTCGTGCTCTTCGGCACGATCGTCCGATGGGATCCCTCCGTCACTCGAGCGGTGGTCATGGCGGCTCTGGCCGTCTCGGCGCGGACGCTGGGCCGCCCGGTCGATCGGCTCCGACTGCTCGCGCTCGCCGTGACTGTCATCCTGCTCGTGGATCCGCTGCTCGTCGGGTCGGTTTCGTTCCTACTCTCAGTGGGCGCGTCTGCGGGCATTGCCGTGTTGAGCCCGTGGTTCGCGCAGCGGATGCGGGGGCCTCGGCCGCTGGTGGAGATCTTGTCGACTACCGCGGGCGCGCAGGTGGGCGTCGCCCCGGTGCTGATTCCCGTCTTCGGGTCTCTTCCGCTGGCGTCCATACCGGCGAACTTGCTGGCGGTGCCCATGGCGGGCCCTTTGATGATGTGGGGAATGGTGGCCGGGGTGCCGGCCGGACTGGCCGGCGACCCGGTCGCGACGACTTTGCACTGGCCGACCCGGGTGATGCTCGGGTGGGTCGACGGCGTGGCCCACTGGGCAGCTGGCCTCGGCGCGCCACCGGTCGGGCTCACAGCCGCGCTTGCCGCCGCCCTTTCGATGGCGTGCCTCTGGGTGCATCCCGTGAGCCGGCGCCTGGTGGTTCCCGCCGGGGCGACCGTCCTTGTCATCGTCGCGTTGCTGGCGGCGCCGCGGCCTCACGCCGGTTCCACGGAGCTCTCGGGAGGGACGCGGCTGTGGAACTCGGGCGGTGGCTCCGTCCTCGTCGTCGACGAGATCGACGGCCGGCTGCCCGGCCAACTCCGCGATGCCAACGTCGGTCGGGTGGATGTGGTCGTCATGACCCGCGGTGGCGCACGAGCCGCCGAGCTGCTCGTCGAGTTGCGGGCCGTGGTCCGGCCTCGACGCGTGCTGGTGCCCGAGGGGAGCGGCATCCCGGCCTCCGTCGCGGTCGCGACCGCTTCGTCGGCGCGGGTGGGGCCGATCTCGATCGAGCTGACGCCCGACCGTGACCGGTTGAAGGTGCGGGTGTCGGTAGGTTCCGAGAATGAGGCTGACGCTGGGTGAACGGTCCTATGACCTCACTCACCGGGCGCTCGTGATGGGGATCTTGAACCGCACCCCCGATTCGTTCTACGACGCCGGCGCCTTCTTCGAAATGGGTCGGTTTATCGACCGTGCCAGCCAGCATGTGGCCGCCGGGGCGGACATCCTCGACGTCGGGGGAGTGAAGGCGGGGCCCGGACCTGACGTCGACGAGGACGAGGAGCTGGAGCGGGTCATCCCGGCCGTCGAAGCTCTCAACGAGCGCTTCGACCTTCCGATCTCAGTCGACACCTGGAGGGCCTCAGTTGCGGCAAAGGCTTATGACGCGGGAGCGGTGGTGGGCAACGACATCTCGGGATTCAGCGACGCGGGCTATCTCCCGATCGCGGCGAAGGCCGGAGCCGCGGTGGTCGCGACGCATATCCGCCTCGCCCCCCGCGTTGCCGATCCCACGCCCGAGTACGACGATGTCACCGAAGCAGTGGCGAGGCGCCTCGCAGATTTGGCGGACCGCGCCCTCAGCGCTGGCGTCGCCAGAGACAAAATCATCGTCGACGCCGGACTGGATCTCGGTAAGACCTGGCAGCAATCCCTTGTGCTACTGCGCCGCTCGGCGCGCCTCGCGTCACTCGGATTCCCGTTGCTTCTTTCGGCGTCCAATAAGACCTTTCTCGGTCGCCTGCTGGATCTGGAGGTGGGCGAGCGCCAGATGGCTTCGACCGCCGCCTGCGCTATCGGCGTCGCTGAAGGATGCCGGATAGTGCGGGTGCACGATGTGGCGGGTGCCCGCCGGGTGGTCGACACGATCGCGGCGGTTACGGCCGGGTGTCCCTCACCGGACTAATAAGGCGACGTGGCAGGCGATCCGTTTCCGGTCTATCTCCTGCGGGGGGAGGACCCGTCGCTACTCAGCCAGAGCCTGTCGGCTCTCCTCGACGAGCTGTCGTGCGGCGACGCACTCGGGATAGAGCATCTCTCGCCCGACGCCGATCTGTCGGTGGCACTCGAAGCCCTTCAGACGCCATCGTTGCTGGGCGACCGCCGCGTGGTCGTCGTACGCGAGGCCGGGCGCTTCGACGCCGCCGCGGTGGACCCGCTGGTCGCCTATCTCGCTGAGGCTGCTCCCGAGTCGGTGCTCGTTCTCGTCGCGGGTGGCGGCGCCACCAACCGCCGCCTGTCCGATGCGGTTCGCAAGCACGGCCATGTGATCGACACCGGAGTACCGCAGAAGGCCAAGGAGAAGACCCAGTGGATCGCCGAGCACATCGGGGCAGGCCCCGTGACGCTCGCCCCTGCGGCCGTCCGCAGGCTCACCGCGCACCTCGGTGAGGACTTTGGCCGGCTGGAGACTCTTCTGGCCGGGCTGGCCGCCGCCTACGGCGAGGGAGCGACGGTGGGCGAGGACGAGCTCGAGCCGTTCCTTGGTGAAGCCGGCGGCGTCGCCCCGTGGGATCTCACCGACGCCATCGATCGTGGGGACACGGCCGGCGCCGTCGGCGCGCTGCATCGGATGCTCGGCGGGGGTGAACGTCACCCGATGGTCGTGCTGAGCACGCTCAGCCGCCACGTCCTGGCCCTCGTGCGCCTGGACGGGGCCGGGGCCCGCTCCGACGCCGAGGCAGCCGCGCTCATAGGCACGGCCCCTTTCCCGGCGAGAAAGGCACTGGCCCAGAGCCGCAAGCTCGGTTCCGACAAGGTCGCCCGGGCGGTCCGGCTGGTCGCCAAAGCCGATCTGGACCTGCGGGGCGCGAGCGAGTGGCCCCAAGCGCTCGTGCTGGAGGTGCTGGTGGCCCGGCTCAGCCGGATGGCGTGAACGAGGTCAGCTGGAGGACGAGGACTTCAGAACCCGCTTCATCAGCCGCGACTTGCGGTTGGCAGCCTGGTTCTTGTGGATGATGCCCTTGGCAGCGGCACGGTCGATCTTGCGGACCGCCTCGCGCAGGGCTTCCTCCGACTTGGCCTCGTCGCCGGCCTCGGCGACGCTCAGAGCCGTCTTCACGCGGGTACGCACTTCAGAGCGCACCGCCTTGTTGGCGAGACGCTTCTGCTCGTTCTGACGGTTGCGCTTGATCTGACTCTTGATGTTCGCCACGGGGGATAAAGACTAGCCCCATGCCCACCCCTCCCCGGATCGCCATCGCCCCGGGCACTCCGCCCGACGGCGCGACCGCGGCCGTCCGCCAGGCCGGCGGCGAGGTGACGACGGTCGAGGACGCCGAGGCACTCCTATGGCTCGACTGGAGAGACACGGACGCGCTGAGGGCAGCCCTGGCACAGGGTCCCGGCATCCGCTGGGTGCAGTTGCCCTGGGCCGGGGTGGAGCACTACGCCGAAGCTGGCGTCCTAGATCCGGCTCGGTCGTGGACCTGTGCCAAGGGCATCTACGGGGAGGAAGTGGCCGAGCACGCGCTTGCTCTCGCCTTGGCGCTGCTGAGGTCGCTCAAGACCAGGGCCAGGGCGCAGCGGTGGGATCCCGACGCCGCTGGTTCAGAGCTGCGCTCCCTCTACCGGGCGCGAGTGACCATTCTCGGCGCCGGTGGTATCGCCCGCGCCCTCTTGGATCAGCTCGCTCCCTTCGGAGTGGAGGCAACAGTCGTCCGCCGAGATCCCAAGCCACTGACAGGTGCGGCAAGGACCGTCGGAGTCGACGGACTTCTGGACGCCCTCCGGGGCGCCGACCTCGTGATGGTCGCCCTGAGCCTCACTCCGCAGACTCGCGGCATCATCGGCCGGGACGAGCTCGCGGCCATGGGGCCAGGGTGTCACCTCGTCAACGTCGCCCGCGGTGCTCATGTCGTCACCGACGCGTTGGTCGACGCCCTGCGTTCCGGTCTCATCGCGGGAGCCGGGCTCGACGTCACCGATCCGGAACCCCTCCCGGAAGGCCACCCTCTCTGGGACCTCGACAACTGCCTCATCACGCCCCATGTCGCCAACCCCGTCGTCGGTGAGGCGAATGCCAGGCTGCTCGCGCTGTTCGAGGGCAACGTCGAGCGGTTCGCGGCGGGAAGGCCGCTGGTCGGACTCGTAGACCCCGAACTCGGGTACTGAGGCGACTCGCGACGTACGAGCCGCCACCACCCCGGCTGCGACGAGGACTGCTCCGGCGGCCGCGCCGGTAGCCACCGGCCCGCCGGTGTCGGACAAGGCACCTCCGAGCGAGTAGCCCGTGCCCAGTCCGACGATCACCGCGGCGAGACCGAGCGACAGCAGCCGTCCTTGCATCGTCGGAGGCGCGCCCGCCACCACCGCCGCAATGAGGACGGTGGCGGATAGTCCGACGGCGAGGCCTCCTACCGACCACCCGGCCAGCCCCCACATCGCGACTCCACCGGTCGCGCCACAGAACAGCCCGAGTCCGGCCACGACAAAGGCCGGACCCAGGACTGACAGCGGTCGGCGTCGCAGCGATGTGGCTGCGAGGGCCCCGAGAACGACGCCGACACCGAGACACCCCGCGGCAAGGTCGAGAGGCGTGGCGCGACGCCAGGTGAGGCCGAGGGCGACGAACGGGTCGCCGGCCACCAAGCCGACTCCGGCACCGATGGCGGCCATCAACAAGGCGAGTTGGGGAATCACGGGCGAGTCTTCGAGACATCTCACGCCGCCCAGCAGGTCTCGCCACAGGGTCGCTCGGGCCGGCGCCGGGCGCCTGCGAGCGGGCATGACGCTCCAGGCGAGCGCCGCCACGCCCCAAAGGAGAGTGGCTGCGGCCAGAGCCGGCCTGGCTCCGACCGAAAGCAGAACGGGAACGGAGACGCCCGCGGCGATCGCGCCGATTGCCGCGAGCGTGGCCTCGAGGATTCCGACCGCGGCCACCAGCCGCTTCCTTGCGACGATCTCGGCCAGCAGCACCAGCGCCGCGGGCCGGGCCAGGCCCGTGAGAAATCCGGACCAAACCGCGATCGGTCCGATCATCGAAGCCCGGGGGGCGATGAGCAGGACTCCTGCTCCGCAGGCCTGGGCGAAAGCGGTGCAGGCGAGTAGGGCCGGGGGATTGAAGCGGTCGACCAGAGGTCCGCCCAAGAGGAGCGCTGCGCCCCAGCCGGACAGGCCGAGAGCGACCGCCGACGCGAGTGCGCCGGGACGCCCCACGGTGACTGCGATGACCGCGGCGGCCATCAGCCAGGCCGCGGTCCAAGTGAGGCACTGGGCGGTCCACAGCGCCCGGGCGCGGGGCTGGGTTCCGAGATGGCCGGCTGGTTCCGGCGCCGACATAACGAGGCGCGATCCGGTGGCGCGATGGACGGTGATGAAGATGCCTGCCCATATGACGATGTCACCGAGCGAGAACACGTTGGAGAACGGCAACCATTCGGGGATGGCGAAGATGTCTCCGAGAAATGCGAGCTTCGGATCGTCCAGCGCAGCTGAATTGGCGAAGGAAGCCCCCCGCACCCGGTCGATACCCGCGGCGTCGAGTGCGCCCGGGCTGGCCGGCAGAGTGCCGCCATTGGCGGCGATGCCCACGACGTTCATCGCACCGCCAACCGCGATCCACCAGAGTCCCGAGAGGTGAAGGTTCGACACCAGGTACGCCGCGCCGGCCAGATAGCTCGCGCCATGGAGCCCTGCGCCCAGTGCGCTGGGAACGCCGGACAGGGCAGCCACCTGAAGCCCGATCCCGGCAGCCAGAAGCCACCACCGGCGCAGCTGTAGATCGGCCAGGGCCCCTAGCCGGCCGCGCCCGAGTGGAACCGTCGCCAGGGCCAGCGAGAACGCAACCAGCATCGGCAACCGCACCACCTCCTTGCACAGAAGGTAGGCCGATGTGACGGAATACCGGCGGATCAGGTGTGGTCTGGCCCATTCCGACTAGCCCAGGGCGCCACCACGTGCCGTATGCTCTTACCTAGCTCTGGGGTGGTGGTTTCTCCTCCGGGTCGACGGGCTCAGCCCGGGCAGTACGGACTCACGATGAGTGGTCCCGCCATCAGCGGATCAGGGAGGAGGTTGCAAATGCGTGCACGTCTTTTCAGACTGGCCGTAGCGGTCGCGTCCCTCGCCACGATGGCGGTGCTGTTCGGCGCTCCCATCAAGTGGTTCATCCCGTAGATCGACTCCGACCGATCGAGCCTGAAAGCGCCTCGGGGCCAACCCCGGGGCGCAGCCGCGTTGGGGCGACGATCGAACGGCTCTGGCCCGCGGCTCGCACAGACCCTGTGGTACCGCCGGCTTACTCCGACGCGCCCGGGCACCAGACCGATGGCCGTCCCAGCGTCGCGGTTCGCGTCTATGTAGGCATCGTTATGTGCGGCGGCACGGCCATGCTCATCGGGGCGGTCGCGGCGGGCTTCGGCGGACGGATCAACTCCGTTCAAGCCGTCCTTTTCGGCGTACTGGCGCTGCTGGCGGAGCTGCGCCCGATCCGCCTGATGCGCGGGTTCGAACTCAACGTGTCGCTTATTTTCGTGTTCGGACTGCTCTTGGCGGCCGGGCCGGGCCCTGCTCTGGTCGCTGCCGCCGGCGCCGGCTTCTTGTCGGATGTCATTCATCGCAAACCGTTGTGGAAAGGGCTATTCAACGGCCTGCAAGCAGCCCTAGCGGTCGGGGCCGGCGCGAGCGTCCTGACGCTCCTGGATCCCGACGGCTATTCCCGTTTGTACGCCTCCCCCCGGGATCTGCCCGCCTTGCTGGCGGCCGCGCTGGTCCTGTTCTTGGTCAATCACCTGGCGGTCGCCGGAGCCATCGCCGTCGACCGGGGAATTCCTGTCGCCTCTTTGCTCATGACCGACCTGGTTCTGCATGGCGTATCCACGCTGATGATGGTGATGCTGGCCCCGATCTTGTTGGTGGCCTCCGAACACAGCCTGTACTTGGTGCCAGTGCTGCTGGTGCCGGTGGGGGCCGTGTACTTCGCGGCTCGGACCTTGAGCGACCGCGACCGTCAGGCCTTCACCGATCCGCTCACGGGGCTCAATAACCGGGCCTGGTTCCATGCGTCGGCCGACGCCTTGTTCGGCGACGAGTCCGCCGCGGGTACCGCCACCACGGGCATGGCGGTGATGCTCATCGATCTGGACCGTTTCAAGGAAGTCAACGACACGCTCGGTCACCAGGGAGGTGACGAACTTCTTGCCCAGATCGGGCCGCGGCTCAAGTCCGCGCTGAGCCCGCGTGACCAGCTCGCCCGGTTCGGAGGTGACGAGTTCGGGATCCTCATTCACGACGTGCCCGACTCCGCGACGGCGCTCGAACGCGGCGGCGAGATCCTGGAGGGCCTCGAGCAGCCCTTCCCCCTGTCAGGGCTCTCCCTCGATATCGAAGCGTCGATGGGAATCGCCCTCTATCCCGAGCACGGAACCGACATCGACACGCTCGTCCGGCGTGCCGATGTCGCCATGTACCTGGCGAAGGAGTCCCGGCGCGGCGCCGAGTTGTACAACGTCGCCCGCGACCCGTACAGCCCCGAGAAGCTCACCATGCTGGGCGAACTGCGACGCGCCCTGGAGGTCGAAGAGTGCGTGCTCCACTACCAGCCCCAGGCGCGGATCTCCGACGGTGTCATCGTCGGGGCGGAGGTGCTCCTGCGCTGGGCCCACCCACTGAGGGGACTGCTGGCGCCTGACGCTTTCATCCCGCTGGCGGAACGAACCGGACTGTCGCGCTCTCTGACTCTCTACGTCCTGGAGCGAGCGCTGAGGCAGTGCCGGCGGTGGCACGACCTTGGTCTGAGCTTGAGCGTCGCGGTCAACCTCTCCGTTCGCAATCTCCACGACAGCACGTTTCCGCGCGACGTGCG
>JAHWKP010000075.1 GCA_019347775.1 Actinomycetota bacterium
CGGCGCGACGTTCGACCGCTCGGAGGGGCTGTGGGCGTTGCTCGATGCGACCGCGCGCCCGCGGCTTGCCCCGGCGGGCGCCCGGCTTGGCGACGCGGTTATCGCCTGTGCCAAAGATGCGGGCGGCGGACCGTGACCGGGTTCGCGCTAGTGCTAGGACTTTCGCACGAACCACCCGGGAAGGCGGTGACCCGAGCGCTGGAGCGAATGGGTCTGGCGCACGTCGTCGTCGACCAGCGACGCCTGCTCGCCGGCGACGATCCCGGCTAGCGCGGCCGACACCAGCCGCGCCCGGGGCGACTGCGAACGGGTGCACTACTTGCCGTGCATCGAACCCAAAGCGCACGACCCCTGGCTTGGTGTCCCAGCCTACCCCAGGTCGCTCCGAGCGCGGCCGCGGCGTCCCTGTCCCTGAGTCGCTCAGACGGACTCGATGCTGGCCCTGCCGATCTGGTTACGTGCGTTTTCGGCGGCACGGTGGGCGTTGGAGTGGCTGGAGTAGCCCTCGCCGGAGTCGGCCACGATGCGTCCGTTGGACGCCTTCAGCCGCCACCGATACTCGCTGGCGGCGTCGCGGTAGATCTCGAACTTCCACATGGCGATCTTTCTCCTAGGCGTTGGGGTCGTAGTGGGGGTTACGCTGGTAGCGCCGGTTGCCGGGGTGCCAGTACTGCTTGCGTGTGTGCGGGGCGGGCTTCGGCCCGTCGTTGCTGGAGTAGCGGTTGCTGCGCGTCGTGCCGCCTTTCTGGTGGACGACCGCGCGCTCGAGCTTCCAGGCTCGGCCTCGCTTTGCCATGTCGATGACCTCCTATGTCGGCTGCCGCCCGAAGGCGTCTACTATGGTGTACGCCGCACACCGTAGCAGGCAGGCTCGTCGCGCGTCAACTGTGGTGTAGGCTGGCTACCATGGTGTTGGGGCCAGCCTGAGGAGGACGCGTTGATGCAGCAGCTGGGCAGTGAGCTTCAGAGGGTCAGAAAGATGAGAGGCCTCTCGCTGAAGGCGGTGGCTGGTCCGGCGGAGATCTCTCCCGCCTACCTCCAGAAGCTCGAGCGGGGGGAGGTTAAGAGTCCCTCACCGCACATCCTTCACGGCCTCGCAAAGGCCTTGGAGGTGAAGTACGTCGACCTCATGAGGGCCGCGGGTTACCTGTTGCCGGACAACGGACAGCCAGCTGAACGAGAGCATGGCGCCAGCCTGCTCGCACAGGCCCTCAGCAGCGAAGACCTGACGCCGGAGGAGGAGCGTCAGGTCGCGGACTTTCTGGCCTATCTACGGCATCGACGACCGCGGGAGTCGTGAGACTTGCTCGAAGACCTCGAGAGCGCGAAGAGCATCGAACGAGCGTGCGACCGCCTGCTCACCGTCGCAGACGCCCGCGGAGTGCTGCCCACGCCCGTCGATCGTCTCGTCGCCGCGGCTGAGCTGACCGAGCCCGAGCAATCAGCACTCTCTCCGAGCGTGATCGAGCAACTTCCCGCACACCTGCAGCGCGTCGTCAGCCGCTTGAAGCGCAAGGTCCACGCGGTGCTGGACCGCCGCGCCCGCGAAATCCATCTCAACCCGGCCCACGACGTGGCCGGGCAGGGTGCCTTCAAGCGGCTGCACGAGACCTCGCATTACATCTTCGAGTGGCAGAACGACCTCGCTTATGCCGACGACAGCTTGACGCTGTCGCCTACGGTGCAGCGCCTTCAAGAGCAAGAGGCGAACCAAGGCGCCGCTGAGCTGCTTTTCCAGCGCGGATTCTTCAGCGAGATGGCCAGCGACTATCCAGTCGGGTTCTCCACGGTCATCGAGTTGTCCCAGACGTTCGGCAGCTCGATCCACTCCGCCTTTCGCCGCTACGTGGAGAGCCACCGCGGCGCCTTGGCGGGCGTCGTGCTGGCGCCGGGGCCCTGCCAGCTTGAGCCGCTGGCGTTCCGTCGTTGCGAGGCCCTCTGCTCAGGCGCCTGGCGCGAGCAGTTCGAGGACCCCCGCGCATGGCCCACGGTGCTCGCCCGAGCCCCCTTCGGATTCGTCGACCAGGCGCAGGCGGCCGAGATCGTGAAGACGCCCGCCGGGGACCTCGCGTGGCGCGATCGCAATCAAGAGGAGCTCACCCTACGCGTAGAGGCCTTCCACAACACCTACCGGACGTTCGTGCTGATCTGGAAGCCTCAGCGCGAAACCTTCAAGCGCCGCCGCGGCGTCATCTTGCCCCAAGCCGCCTAGTAGAGCCTCCCCAGCCGATGGCCTGCTCACAAAGCCGTGCACGCCTATAGCCTGCCAGTGTGGGGTTTCCTGGGTTTCCTGGCCGAGGGCGCGGTGACCGCGGCGAGGCGATGCCGGCATCGAACCCGGACGCGGCGCCCGACTCATCGGATCCCTCGGGACCGTGCCCACGCTGTGGCCGCGTCTCGAACTTCGGCGTCCTCGGGTCGTTGCCGATCTCGTTCGGCGACACGTACACGCTCGACGGCACGCCCGAGCGCGACGCTCTTGACCGCGTTTCTGCACTGCTATGCGCGGGGTGTGGGCAAGCAAGCGCCGTTGTCGAAGAGAAGTGGATCGGCGATCACCCGGCTCGAGAGGGCATAGGTGGCGGCGGGACGATCACGTATCGCGGAGTCCATTGGTGGCCACCGCCGAGTTCGGCGGACCTTGATGAATCAATTCCTGGCGGATTGCGCGAGGGCTACGGCGAGGCTCTACGCGCGCTCAGTGCCCGGGCGCCTCGCGCTGCCGTCGTCATGCTGCGGCGCACCGTCGAAGGGATAGTCAAGGACCGTGGTAGCGAGCCCGCCCATGAGGCACTCAAGCGAAGTCTCGCCTCTGGCCTGCGCGTCATGGCCGATGAGCACACGCTGGACGCGAACCTCGCCGACTGGGCGAAAGAGATCCGCCTGACTGGCAACGCAGCTGCGCACTTCGACCCCATGGATGACGTTGATGAGGCCGAGGCCACCGAGCTCCTACGCCTGACGCGGCAACTCCTGCACTACGTCTATGAGCTGCCTGAGAAGCTGAGGCGATCACGCCAAAGCTGAGGAACAACGTCGGTGCCTAGGGTGGGCAGGGGCTCCGTAGATGGTGGCGCGTGAGTCGAGCGCTCGGGCGACCTCTTCGAGGTCAGCTCCTTGGCGTCCATAAGCGCGTTGACGAGCGCTGGTGCGGCCGGAAGCCGTAAGGGCTAGCGTGCCGTCCGTCATGGCTGCCGGCCGTAAGCGCGTCACCGACTACGAGCACACTGAAGCGACCCGGCTGAACAACCCGCCGGCGGGCTTGGCGCAGGAGGACATCGCGCCCCCGCCAACACGAGCGTTCGTGACCACGCCGGTCGACGAGGACCCGCGCCTGCCGCCCGAACTGGTGTGGTGGGGCAAGGCAGACACCGACGCGTTCGATGTCGAGGCGCCGTCGATCCACATCCATGAAGCCCTGACGACCGAAGCCATCATCGCCGCAGCCCGGCGTGAATCGGCGCAGCCTGCGCTGTTCGCCGACCCTGAGCTCGACCGCTCGGCGCAGGTCGCGTTCTATGAGCATGAGGGCCGCTGGCGCAACCGGCTGGTCCTAGGGGACTCTCTGACGGTGATGTCCAGCCTTCTCGAGCGAGAGCGCATGGGCGGCCAAGTCCAGATGATCTACATCGACCCGCCATACGGAGTGAACTACAACTCGAACTTCCAGGCGCGTCTGTCTCGTCGCTCCGCGAAGGAAGGCAGCGACGACGCGCTGACGCGAGAACCTGAGCAGATTCAGGCTTACCGAGACACCTGGGAGAAGGGCGTCCACTCGTACCTGACGTACCTGCGGCAGCGGCTGATCGCGTCCCGTGACCTGCTCGCCGACAGCGGATCGGTGTTCGTCCAAATCTCCAACGAGAACGTGCATCACATCCGGGAGCTGCTTGACGAAGTGTTCGGTCCCGAGAACTTCTGCTCGCAGATCACCTTCCTGAAGACCAGCTCGGCTGGCAGTCCCTCCGGCGGAACAAATGTCTTGCCCGCGACTAGCGACTTCATCCTCTGGTACGCAAAGGATCGCGACCAGGTCAAATACCGCCAGCTCTACACGGCAAAAACGGCCGGCGGGGCTGGGTCTGAGCAGTACACCTGGGTGGAGCTACCGGACGGTGAACGCCGGCGCATGACACGTGAGGAACGCGCCGGAATCGGCGAATTGCCGGAGGGATCGCGCATCTTCAGGCCCGACAACCTGACCTCGCAAAGCGGGGTCGAGAAGACGCGGTATCCGGTCCAGGTGTTCGGCCGTGATTTTCGGCCGCCAACTGGCGTCTGGAAGACCAGCAAGGAGGGGATGAAGCGGCTAATCGAGGCCGATCGTCTGATCCTCGTCGGCAACACCCTCAGCTACGTCCGCTACATCGACGACTTTCCCGCCTTCCCAATCGCCGACGTCTGGAGCGACACACGTACCAGCGGTTTCGCCGATCGGAAGGTGTACGTCGTGCAGACGAACCCCAAGGTCATCGCGCGCTGCATGCTCATGACGACCGATCCGGGCGATCTGGTCATCGACCCGACGTGTGGCTCGGGAACCACCGCGTACGTCGCTGAGCAGTACGGTCGCCGATGGATCACCTGCGAGACAAGCCGCGTTGCCTTCGCCCTCGCCCGCGAACGCATCCTCACCTCCGCGTTCCCCTACTACGAGCTTGAGGACGACGACCGCGGCGTCGACGGCGGCTTCAGGCTAAACCGAATCAACCGGGTGACCCTCCGGTCCGTCGCCCAGCAGCTCCCCGCCGAAGACATTCCTCTGCATGACGAGCCCATCGTCGACAAGAGCCGCGTCCGGGTATCCGGTCCGTTCACGGTCGAGGCGCTCGCACGCTACGCCGACAACCCTTTCGTCGACGAAGCAACCGCGCGGGAGGAAGCGGGCTCCCCGGAAGCCGCCGAAAACCACGTCACCGCCCTGCTGGACGCACTGAAGGCTATGGGCATCCCACGCCGCGGCATCAGCCCGGCGCCAGTCCTAACACTCCAGCGACTGGCGAACAGCGGGCCGCTGCACGCGGAGGGCACCTTCGTCAACGGCGGCGGTAAAGAAGAACGCTTTGCGGTCAGCCTTGGGCCACGTCACGGGCCGGTCACCGTCGGCCAGATCGACGAGGCGCTGCACGACGCCTATGGCTACGACCTGGTGGTGTTCGCTGGCTTCGCCGCCACCGCCGAAGCCCAGGAGTACTTGCGGGAAGGCAAGCGCGGCCGCTTCAAGGTCGCGCTCTTGGAAGCGAACGCCGACCTGTTGCTTGGTGATCTGCTGAAGAACACTAAGGCCAGCCAGACGTTCCGTCTCTTCAGTGCGCCCGACGTGAAGGTGGCAAGAGCTGAAGACGGTCAGGTGGAAGTCGAGCTTCTCGGGATGGACAGCTTCGACGCAGCCACCGGAAAGGTCACGTCGCGCAGCCAGCTGGAGATCGCGGCATGGTTTGTCGACCACGACTACGACGGCCTCGTCTTCCACGTCAACCAGGCGTTCTTCACGCGGTCGCGAGCATGGGATGCGCTCGGCAAATCGCTGAAGGGAGTCATCGAGGCCGAGGTCGTCGACGCGATGCACTCGTTCACAAGCCTGCCGTTCACGCCCGGCAAGAAGATTGCCGTGCGTGTGGTCGACGACGCGGGTCAGACCAGCGAAGCGATCATCGACGTCGATGGAGCTGGCCAGTGAGCGCGACCGTAGACGCGGCGGTCGGGCAGGTCACCGAGACAAACCCGATCATCAACGACGCCTTCTGCGAGCCGCAGTTCCATTGGTCGTTTGGGGCTGGGGCCCCGGTCAAGAAGGGCGGACGGCGGCCCGCGGGCTACCTGCCGCCGATGCTCAAGGGCGGCCAGCTTCAGATCACGGACGAACTCGTCGTCATGGAGGGCGTCAACACCATCCGTAAGCGGGTCCGCGACTGGCGCGAAGGCGACTATCAAGGGGCCACGAACATTACGCGCGAGCTGTTCAAGCGGTGGTTCGTCGATCCTGAACAAGGGCGCCGCCCCTTCTTCGCTCAGCAGGAAGCCATCGAGACGATTGCCTGGCTGACCGAGGCGCCCGCCGACCGCAAGGTCGGCATCTCCATTCCGCAGTTTGAGGCGTACGAGCGGTGGGCGATCAAGCTCGCCACCGGCGCCGGCAAGACGCTGGTGATGTGCATGACGATCGCCTGGTCGGGCCTCAACAAGCTCGCCAACCGCCAGGACACCCGGTTCGCCGACGCGGTCCTGGTCGTCTGCCCGAACCTCACCGTCCGCGAGCGCCTTTCCGGTCTGGACGGCCTCCTGCCGTCCCAGCCGGGCAACGCCTACGAGCGCTTCAACCTCATCCCCGGACAGTTCGCCGGCCTGTTCGGCCAGGTCCGTGTCATGGTCACCAACTGGCACGCGCTGGCTGAGCAGAAGGACGCCAAGCGCTCGGTCGTCAAGCTTGGCCAAGAGACCGACGCGGCATTCTGCCGGCGCGTACTGCGTGACCTTGGAACCAAGAAGCGGATCATGGTCCTCAACGACGAGGCCCACCACGCCTGGCGACCACCGCCGAACCTCGATGTCAAGGGCGACGAAAAGGCCGAGGTAGAAGAGGCCACCATCTGGGTCGATGGGCTGGCACGAATACACCGCGATCGCGCGATTCTGCGGTGCATCGACTACTCCGCCACGCCGATGTACCCCGGCGCTGTCGGCCCCCAGAGGGCCTTCCGCCCCTTTGAGTGGATCGTCGCCGACTTCAGTCTCGTCGACGCGATCGAGTCCGGCCTGGTCAAGGTGCCGCGCATCCCGACTACCGACGACTCGGGCCGCTCGGCGCCGAAGTACCGCAACCTCTGGGAGCACATCAAGCGCCAAAAGAAAAAGGCGCTCGACGCGCTCGAGGACGACGTTTCATCCAGCCGCCACGTCACCGACTACGTCTCCGAGATCGCCGGAGCTCTTCAGCAGCTCGCCGGCGAATGGGAGACCACCTACAACCGTTGGACCGAAGCCAACCTGCAGATCCCGCCGGTGATGATCGTCGTGTGCGCCGACACGACGATGGCGCAGGTCATCGAGCGGATCGTCGCCGAACGCGGCGACCTTACCCCGCTGCTTGAGAACAACGGCAGCCAGAACACCCTCCGCATAGACACCAAGGTTCTAGAGACCGCCGAGGCACGAACGACCGGCGAGTCCCAGCAGGACTATGCCGAGCGCCTGCGCGAAATCGTCGCGACCGTCGGTAAGCCTGGACAGCCAGGTGAGCAGGTTCGCTGCCTCATTAGTGTCGGCATGCTCAGCGAGGGGTGGGACGCGCGAAACGTCACCCAGATCATGGGCCTGCGCGCCTTCCAGTCCCAACTTCTGTGCGAACAGGTCGTCGGACGTGGACTGCGGCGCACCAGCTACGACGACCTCAGCCAACCCGAGTACGTCGACGTCTACGGCGTCCCCTTCCAGCTTCTTCCGTTCGCGCGCGCCTCGAGCGCCACACCAATCGAACCGCCCGAGACAACGATCGTGCGTGCGCTACCCGAGCGCACCGCCATGCGCATCGACTTCCCGCGTGTCGAGCAGGTCATCCACGACGTCGGGGATGTCGTGACCATCGACCTCACGAACTTCGAGCCGATCGTGGTGTCACCGGAGAATGACCCGCAGGCCACCTACGTCGAGTTCGAGGGTGGGGCCCCCGGCCAAGGCCTCGGCGGCCAGACCCAGGATCGCCAACGCGCCTACGAACGCTTCCGCGAGCAGCACCTCGCCTTTCGCATTGCCGCGGAGCTGGTGCAGACCTGCAACCCCGACGGGCCCAAGCCGTGGCTGTTCCCCCAGCTCGTACGGATGGTCGGGCAGGTCATCGACCAACAGGTCACCTACGCGCCCGACCTACACGACCGCCGGGAGCTATCGAACCTGCGCTACGCCACGCTCATCCGCGACCGCATCCTCGACGCCCTGCGCTCCAGCGAACACCAGGCGCTCCTCCCAGTCCTCAACGAGTTCTCGCCTTACGGCTCGACCGAGGGAATCGAGTTTCGCACCGCCAAGGACTGCATTGGCACAACTCGCAGCCACCTGAGTCATGCCGTCTGTGACTCCAAGCTCGAGGCTGGCATCGTCGCCAGGCTCGAAGCCGACAAGCGTGTGGCTGTTTACGCTAAAAACGATCGGCTGTTCTTCGAGATCCCTT
>JAHWKP010000076.1 GCA_019347775.1 Actinomycetota bacterium
GGACCGCACCACCTGCCGGTTCCCGGGATCCCCGGTGGTCATCGCAGCCCCTCGGGTGGCGGGAGGCGTCCCGCGTGCCATCCCGGCGCGTCGAACGGCCACGCCGGCCGGTGCTCGGCCAGCCACCGTGCGAGCCGCAGGGCGGACGGCACGGACGCTGGCAGGTCGCTGCTGGAGCTGCGCTGCGCGGCACCGCTCGGACTGGTTTGGTGGACCCGCCGCCTGCGGCTCCCGTTGGCGCGTCCGCTGGAGGTCGCCCCCTCGCCGACGCCCATGTCGGTGCCTTCGATCTCGCAAGGCGAGGGTGGCGACCGGCACCGGCCCGAACGGCGCAGCGGCCACGACAGCGTGCGCACCGTCCGTGACTACGTGCCCGGCGACGCCACCCGGCTCGTGCATTGGGCGGTGACGGCGCGGCGCGACCAACTCACGGTGAAGGAACTCGAAGATCCGGAGGGCGCGGTTCTCGCCGTGGTGCTCGACCTGTCCGGCGATCCTGAGCTCGGGGAGAAGATGGCTTCTCGGGCGGCCGGTCTCTGTGCGGCCGGCCTCCGAGGCGGACTGGAGGTGGTGCTCTGCACCGCCGAAGACAAGGGCCCGGTCACGGGCCGGGTCTCGTCGCCCACTGCCGCCGGCAGGCGCCTGGCCAGGGCAGTGCCAGGTCCACCCGGTAGACCCGCCGGTTCGGCCCGGGCCGTGCACCTGCCATGACCGCGCTCGCCCGGATCAAGGAAG
The DNA here is from genome assembly GCA_019347775.1 of Actinomycetota bacterium. Lineage (GTDB taxonomy): Bacteria > Actinomycetota > Acidimicrobiia > Acidimicrobiales > JAHWKP01 > JAHWKP01. Next base: position 736 of record JAHWKP010000076.1, read on the forward strand.
CCAATACGCGGCGCTCCGCTGAAGATTCCGTTGCGCTGCGGATCGCCGTGACGGTGGCAGTCGTTGCGGCGGCCACCGCGACCCTGAGACAGGGAGTCGGCGGTAGCGCGCTCGCCGCGGCCTGCATCGTCGGGATCCCCGGCGCGATGGTGTTTTCGCACGTCACCCGATACCGCGAAGGCTTCATGCTCAAGATTCTCCTGGCGCTGGGGATCCTGGCGGCCTTCGGTCGATTCCTGGCGACGGTGGCGGACCTGGGCACGGGAGTCGCCTCTGAAGTGCAGATTCCGCTGGCCGAGCTGTTCCTGTGGACGCAGCTACTGCACTCGTTCGACGTGCCGGCCCGGCGCGACCTGTATTACTCGCTCGTTTCGAGCTTGGTGCTCATCGGGGTTGCCGGCGTTCTGTCGATCTCCATGACCTTCGGGTGGCACCTGATCGTGTGGGCGGTGGCCGCGACCGTGGCTCTGGTGATCGCCCACCGCAGCGAGCTAGCGGAGCTGCCTCGCATAGCGGCCGAAGGACGCAGCGGTGCACCCCCCCTACGGCGCGTGCTGCGTCCGGTGATCGCCACTCTGGTGACCGTCGCCATCGTCGGAGCGGTCGCCTTCAGCTTTGTGCCGCCGGCCGGCACGGCCCGAGCCCTTGCCTTTCCTGCGGTTCTGCCGGAGGGAGCCGGATCCGTCCCCGTCCCCGGCGGTCTCTCGAATCCAACCCTGGGCGATCGCGATCCGGCGCGGCGCAACGCCGACGGCACCTACGACGAGGGTGGTGGGCCCGGCCAGTCCTTTGGCTACTTCGGGTTCGCCGAAGAGCTCGACACCGCCGTCCGGGGCCGCCCCGATAACAGCCTCGTGATGCGAGTGCGGGCCGAGCAAGCAGACTTCTGGAAGGGCCAGACCTTCGACCACTGGGACGGACGCCGTTGGACTTCGTCGGACGACCGCGTGAGGGAAATCAGGTCCGAGACGCTGCCCATTCGGATACCGCCTACCCCAACCGAGGCCGGTTCGGAGGGCAGCCAGCTGGTGCAGACCTATTACCTGGTGCGTCCCGGGCCGAACCTCATCTTCGCCGCTCACGCCCCCGGCCAGGTCTACCTGGCGGACCGCCAGCTCTTCCAGCTCCCGGACGGCACGCTGCGGGCCGGCGTGGAGCTGTCGAGCAGCACGGTGTACACCGTCATCAGCGTCCGTCCGCCCGCCACGCCCGAGATCCTGCGGCGGTCGTCGAGCTTCGACATCGCCCCGCCGGGCCCCATCGCCGAGCGCTATCTGCAGCTTCCCGAGGACGTGTCGCAGCGCGTAGTCGAACTTGCTCACAGCGTCACGGCAGACGCGCCGACGACCTACGACAAGGTCCGCGCCCTCGAGGCGTGGATGGGCGCCAACACCACCTACACCCTCGACATCCCGCCGCTGCCCCGGGGAGCCGACGCGGTAGACCAGTACCTGTTCGAGGACAAGCAGGGGTTCTGCGAGCAGATCGGATCGGCGCTCGTGGTCATGCTGCGTTCACTGGGCGTTCCCGCCCGTCTGGCGGTGGGTTACGCGGCGGGTACGCGCAATCCCTTCACCGGCATGTACGAAGTCCGGGCCTCCGACGCTCACTCTTGGGCTGAGGTTTGGTTCCCGGGTGTCGGCTGGCAGGGATTCGATCCGACGGCGCAGGTGCCGCTGGCGGGCGATCCCGGTCCCCAAAGCGCAGCTGCCGGCCTGGCGCAGTATCTCAACCTGTCGATGCCCGAGCTTCCCGACTGGGTCGGAGCGGCGGTGTTCTGGTTCGCACTCGCGGCTTCGGCGGTGGGCCTCGGGGTGTGGATCGCCCTCGGTTTGCGTCGCCGGCGGCGCCTGGCCAGACGGCGCTGGGTCACGAGGTTCCTGGACCGCGTGGAGACCGAGGGCAGGGCGCGCGGGCGTCCCAGGGAACCCGCGCAGAGCGCACCGGAATACATCCGGCTGCTTGGCCGCTCGGTGCTTCGCGATCCCCGGCTCGACTCGGTCGCCGAGGTTGTTGAGCGGGAGGTGTTTGGCGGCTTGGCGGCCGACGAGGACGATCGGGCGTCAGCCGAAAGCGTTCTGGCCGAGGCCTCCAAGGCGTGGCCGGCCGGCTGAATCTGATTGCCCGGATCGCTGCGGGTTTCGTGCAACCGGCTCAGCTAGGAGTCAATAGGCTGGAAGGTCATGCCAGCGTCGGGGGGCGAGCGGCGCCGTTCGGCGCGGGGTACTGAGCACCGCAGGGAAGTCGAACGCGGCGTGTTTTCGCTCCGGCGCCGCCTGCAGATCCTGGTCTCCGTTCTGGTCGCGTTGATCGTGGGCGCCGGTGCCATCGCCATCGTGATCATCGACAACCGCGATGACGCCATAGACGAGATCCTCTTCCGGCTTGAACCCGCGGCGGCGGCCGCGCTCCGAATCGATGCCGCGCTGGTCGACCAGCAGGCCGCGGTCAGCGGCTTCGTCCTTGTGCAGCGCGAGGACGTGCTCGAGCCCTATCAGCGAGCGTTGACTCGTCAGGCGGCCGCGTTGGCCGATCTGGAGGCGACGCTGGCCGGTAGTGAGCTTGCCGACCGCGTCCCACGGCTGCGAGCCGCCATCAACGAGTGGCGGACCGAGGTCGTCGAGCCTCAACTCTCGTCGACCCGCGCCGGGCGCGAAGCCGAGGCCCGCGCCCTGGCGACCACCGGCCAGCAGCTGTTCCGCGGCGCCCGAGAAGAGGTCCGGCTGCTGGCGGCCGCGATCGCCGAGCGGCTGCGAGAGGAGCAGGGATCTTTTGTCGCCGCCCGCCGGGCGATTGCTCAGACGGTGGCGGTCAACGTTCTGGTTGCGATCGTGCTGCTGGTGGCTGTGACGATCCTGTTGCGCCGTTGGGTGACCGACCCGCTCGACCATCTGAGGGCGCAGGTCGCGGCAGTCAGCGGAGGCAGCCTTCGTCGGCCGATCACACCGAGCGGGCCCCTCGAGCTGGCGACCGTGGGCGAGGGTGTCGAGGCGATGAGGGTGCGCATTCTGGGCGAGCTCGAGGCGGTGCGCCGCGCCAACGAAGGACTGGCTCAGCGGGCGCCTGCCATCGTCGCCTTACGCGACGCCCTGTCTCCGAAGACTTACGATCTGCCCCCGAACTTCAAGGTCGCAGTCCATTTCAAGCCGGCCGAGGGCGTGCTGGCGGGGGACTGGTACGAGGCGCTGACGCTGCCGGGAGGGAATGTGGGGCTGTGCGTCGGCGACGTCGCCGGTCACGGCGCGACATCGGCCATAGTGGCGCTGCGGGCGCGCGATCTCGCTGTCGCCGGACTTCGACTCGGTAGCAGCCCCGACGAAGCGTTGGCTCTGGTCTCGGAATCGCTCAACGACGATGAGGACGAGACCTTCGTGACCTGTTTCGTGGCGGTGATCGATCCGGACGGCCGCCTCTCTTATGCCAACGGCGGTCATCCGCCGCCGTTCCTCCTGGCTGGCGCGGAGTCCGACGCCGTGCCCCTCGGCCCCACCGGCCCGCTGCTCGGTCCGCTGCCCGGTTTGTGGGAGACCGTCGAGGTGCGACTGGAGGAGCGCTCGACGCTGGTGGTGTACACCGACGGGGTCGTCGAGACCACGGGTCCCGACGGTGAGGAGTACGGGACCGACCGGTTCCGCGACGTCGTCGCCAGAGCCGGGCCGGGGGGCGCTCAGAGCGTGATCGACGCGTTCCAAGACGACTTCACTGCCTTCGATCCCGGTCGTCCCCGCGACGACGTCACCGTGGTCGCGCTCACGACCGAGAGAGCCCGGCCTCGAGGCTGACTTCAGGGCACCGCTGTGTAGCTGGAGGCCGCTACCGGGGCATGACCAAGACCACGACAGGGGAAGGTGTCGAGCATGGGATCGCTCGATGAACGGAATCCGTCGCTGTGGGTCGAGAGCTTCGGTCCGGATCGAGACCGCCCAGCTCTTGAGGGCGATCTCAAAGCTGATGTCGCGGTCGTCGGCGGAGGTATCACCGGCCTCATCACCGCGGCGATGCTGACCGAGGCGGGGGCGCGGGTCGTGATCGTGGAGGCCGGGCGCCTCGCATCGGGGGTAACCGGATACACGACGGCGAAGGTGACCGCTCTGCACGGCGCGATCTACTCAAAGCTCGAGAAGGGCGCCGGAGCCGAACGCGCCCGCGCCTATGGCGAGGCCAACCTGGCTGGTCTGGCGGCGATCGGCGACCTCGTGAGTCGGTACGGACTCGATTGCGAGTGGGAGTCCGCTTCGGCATATACCTACACGTCGGAGGCGAGCTACCGCGATCAAATCGAGGCGGAGGCGGCCGCGGCGCAGAGGGCCGGTCTTGCGGCCGCGGTCACCGACGACACGGAGCTGCCTTTCGAAGTCGTCTCGGCCGTCAGGCTGGACGACCAGGCCCAGTTCCACCCACGCCGGTTCTGTCTCGGGTTGGCCGCCAAACTCGAAGAGCGGGGCGTCAAGATCTTCGAACTCAGTCGGGTCATCGACGTCGACGACGGTTCGCCGGCGCGGGTGAAGTGCGCCACCGCCACGGTCGAGGCCGACTGGGTGGTCCTGGCCACGCACATCCCGTTCCTCGATCGCGGGCTGTTCTTCGCCAAGGCCTTTCCGTCACGGTCATATGCGCTCGTCTGGAAGCCACAGTCGGCGGACGCCGCCCGGAGGAACGGCATGTACATCAGCGTCGAAGCTCCGACCCGGTCCATCCGTTCGACTGCCGGCGGTCACCTCATCATCGGTGGTCAGGGTCACAAGGTCGGGGCCGAGCCGAACACACCGGCTTGTTATGAGGCGCTGGTGTCCTGGGCGGATGAGAACTTCGGGCCGGGCGAAGCGACCCATCAGTGGTCAGCGCAGGACTACGCCGCGGTCGACGGCTTGCCCTTCGTTGGCAGGCAGCTTCCCGGATCGCATGTCCTGGTGGCGACGGGATTTGCGAAGTGGGGGATGACGAACGGGGCGGCCTCGGCTTCGATTCTGTCGGACCTCATCCTCGAGCGCGAGAACCCGTGGGCGGACGCATTCTCTTCCACTCGTATGGGCCCGGCCATCACGTCCTCGGAGTTCTACAAGGAGAACTTCGATGCCGTAGGCCGTCATCTGATCGGCGACCGGCTCAAGACGCTGCGCCCACCCGCGGCGAACTCGCTGGCTCCGGGAGAAGGAGGAATCTGCGAGCTGGACGGCGACAAGGTCGCGGCATTCCGAGATGATGACGGCACGATCCACGCCGTGAGCCCCGTGTGCCGGCATGTCGGATGCCTGGTGGCGTTCAACCCGGCCGAGCGCACGTGGGACTGCCCCTGCCACGGCTCCCGATACACAGTCGACGGCAAGGTCATCCAAGGCCCAGCCGTCCACGACCTCGAACCCAAGGCCACCTGACCCACGGTGCCTGCAGCGCTGGCCGGCTATGGCCGCTGGATGGGATGCTGGGTCGATGCCGGTGCACCTGAATCACACGATCGTCTCGTCCTGCGACAAGCGGGAGTCGGCCGCCTTCATGAGCGAGATCCTCGGGCTCGGCGACCCCGTTCCGTTTTCGCACTTCCTTGGCGTGGAGGCCGACAACGGGGTGACGTTCGACTTCGCTGACGCCGACGGCGACATCACGCCCCAGCACTACGCCTTCTTGATCACCGAAGACGAGTTCGACGAGATCTTCGGGCGGATCACCGACCGCGGCCTCACCTACTGGGCCGACCCGGGCCGTAACCGTGAAGGCGAGATCAACACTCACGACGGAGGCCGCGGCGCCTACTTCGAAGATCCCAGCGGCCACCTCCTGGAGATCATCACCCGCCCCTACGGCAGCGGCGGTTAGCCGAGGGCGATCAGTGCGACGGCGAGGCCGGCGAGGGCGAAGCCGGCCAACTGGTCAGCCCGGAGGCGCTCGTGGAGGACGAAGCGGGCGAGGAGCACGGTGGAGGCGGGATACAGCGACGTGAGAACGGCGGCGATGGCGACCAAGCCTTTCTGGGTGGCGAGCAGATACATCACTTCGGCGGTGGTGCCGGCGACAGCGCACCCGACCACCACGCTCCATGTAGAGCGAGGAACTCGCAATCCGGTCCTGGCGACTCTGAGTCCGTAGAAGCCAACGAGAGCGATGGCCAAGGTCTTGTTGGTCACCAGCGGCCACATGCCGGACTCTGAGGACGTGCGGTCCAGCAGGAGGAACAAGGCGCCGAAGGACGCCCCGGAGGCGACGGCGACGGAGACCATGGCCCGGCGAGTCATTGCTGTGACCGTCTTGTCCGCCTCATGCCGTTCGCCCTCCCGCGACACCAATGCGATGGCCACGAGGGCGATGGCGATGCCGGCCAGAGCCGGTCGCGAGGGAACCTCACCCAGCAGCGGACTGGCCACGACCGGGATCCCGGCCGCGACGAGGCCGGTCAGCGGAGCTACGACGCTCATCCTCCCGTCGGCCAGACCCTTGTAGAGCAAGAGCACGCCTGCTCCGCCGGCCACCCCGCTGGCGGCGCCCCACAGGAGATCGCTGGTAGCGGCAGCCGCGGGCGACAGCAGGACCCAGGTGAGCAGGACGGCCAGGCTGATCGTCTGCGCAGTAACGACCACCGCGGCCGACGGCGCGCGGCGGCTCGCCATCCCGCCCCAGAAGTCGGCCGCCCCGAAGGTCAGCGCCGACCCCAGGGCGAGCGCGATCACCATCGGGGCTTCATCCAACTAGGTATCGAGACCGGCCGCGGGTTGCGGCCGGTCTCGATGACCGACTACGTGGTGGCGGCGCGGATTTCGGTCTCGGTTGAGGAGCTCACCGCATTAGGTCCGCCGTAGATGAACACGTTGCGCAGCGAGCTGCGGTTAGCCGAAAGGTACCGGCGGGCCGGTTCGGACAACGTTTCCGGACGGGTCAGCAGCAGCGGACCGCCTCGGAAGCCGACGTGGGCGCCTCCACCCAGGGCGTCAGGGAAGTTGGCGCCGCTGGCCACACCGACGTTGGCCGCTCCCGTGAAGAAACGCTCGGCCAGGATGGCAGCCGTCTCGAACCGGTCGGCTCCCACGATCGACGTCGCGGAGGGGTCGGCTCGGGAGGCGGGGCCTCCTACGGCAATCCGCTGGATGTTGGGACGGGCCTGCAGATAGGCGGCCGTCTCCACCGGCATGTCGGAGTTCGCCGTCAAGACGACGACACCTCGCACCGCCGCCGCCGCTGCTCCCGCGGGCAGGGCGTCGGCGAACTTCAGCCCCGTCGCGAGGAACGCGGTACCCGGCGCCGGGATCTGCTCGGCGACCAGCGTGGCCGTCTCGAAACGGTTGCGTCCCGCGTGGCGCACGACGTTGTAGCCAGCGTTCCGGAGTTCGTTCTCGACATCGGTGCGAATCGCGTTGCCGCCACCCGCGATATGGACCGTGCCTCCGTCAGGGAGAACCCTGTGGATTTCGGCCGCAACCCGGTCGTC
>JAHWKP010000077.1 GCA_019347775.1 Actinomycetota bacterium
CCCGAACCCGTGGTGTTCGCACCGGCTCCCGAGGCCGCCGACAAGCGCAGCACCGCCGCGGCCCTCGCGCTCGGACTGGCGACGGCAGTTGGTGCCGCCGCCTTGATCGGCCGGGCCATCCGCCCGGGGGACCGCACGGTCCCCAAGGGCGACCGCCGCTTCGCGTGAGCTGGGCGCAGGACGCCGACGCCACCTGGGCGGAACTCGTTGCCGGGCTCGTCGGCCTCGGATTCGAGGTCGACGAGTCCGGCGCGCTCTACGGCGACGTCTCGTGGGGGTCGGAGGGCCGAACGGCCGCAGTCGAGGTCCGCCGGGCGGACGGGTTCCCCTTCCGGCCGCCCAAGGTGCGGCCGTGGGACGGCTCGGGCACTCGCTCCTGGCACCAGGAAGCCGACGGGAGGCTCTGCCTGTGGGCCCGGAGGGGAACACCGACTGGCCCTGGCTGGATCCTGGCGAGCTCGTCGCCAGGGTCGCCCGGTGGTTCGAGCTGGACGCAGTGGGTTGGCCGGGCGTGCCTGCCGACCTCGACCTCGAACGCTATCTCGACTGGGCGTCCTTCCCCCGGCTCGTCCTCTACACCGACGAGGACCACGTCGCCGGAAGCTTCCTCCGGCTGCGCCGAGTCCGCCCGGAGGTCTACGAGGTGGCGGGCACCGGCACGCGTCGGAAAGGGGCCTTGAAGCGGGACACGCTTTACGGCCACGTCCTGGACGTCGGCGAGCTCGCACGTCCCTTCCACGACTGGGACGAACTTGCACCCCTGCTCGATTCCGATGCGGCTCCTGGAGAGGCGCATCAGGGCGGCGCAGGTGCGGCTGCTCCTGGTGCGATACGCCCGAGACGGGGAGCCGGCCGTGGCGGCCCTGGTGGCTGCGATCGAGCAGGGCGCCGTGAAGCTCCGCGCGGTCGAGTCGGCCGACGACGGTGCCGCGACCCGGAGGCTGCGCGCCGGCCCCGGCGCAGACAGCCTTGCAACCCGACGTGTGGCGGTGGTCCGCATCGGCGCGGTGGGCGGGTTCGTGGCCGACCTGCTGCGCTCCGGCGTCGGGAAGTTGACCCTCGTCGACGGCAAACGTCTTCGACCCGGCAACTGCGTCCGCCACCTCCTCGGCCACGGTTACGTGGGCTGGAACAAGGCCGCCGGGGTGCGAGACGACCTCCTTCGTCGGCACGATGTAGCGCCAGAACGGGTGGCCGCTGTGGAACGGTCCCTGTCGGACGGTGAGGAGGCCGAGACGCTCCTCACCGATCACGACTTGGTCGTCAACGCCGCCGCCGCCGATCTCCCCACCGGGCTCCTGTTCCACTGTGCGGCGGCGATCGGCACGACGGTGTTGAGCGTGCACCTGGAACGACGGGGGGAGTTGGCCGTGGTTCACCGGCGACCGCTCGGCCCGGCTTGCCGCGGTACCGTTTCTTCCCCGCCGGTTCCCCCTGAAAGGTGACCTGATACGACGCCATGAGACGCCATACGACCGCTGACCCTCAGCAAAAGTGCTGGTCACAGCCTCGGAAGCGGTCGGAGGGGCACGTCGACACTTGATGACGCGCAAGGGGTCACAGGTTCGAATCCTGTACGGCCCACCCCTTCCGACGAGGACTTTCACGCTCGCGACCTCGACGGGCGCCGACAATTTTCCTATTGGATCCAATGGGAAAACGGCCCCCCTCAGGCGTGCGGGCACCTGTTCGCCGCGCTGCGGGCAAGGGGTCGCAGTCCCCTGTGCAACTTTTTCGAGGTCTCGAACGAAATAAGAGGGTGGCAGGCAGCAGCCGCCGATTCCATGCCTCAAGTCAGGGCGACTGTGAGTTGGTCCACCAGGTAGCGCTGGCCAGGATTGCATCGCGCCACCTGCTGCTCTGTGTCGTCGAACACCGTTATGAACCGATAGCGGTCGCACACGAAGACGGCCCACTTGGACGGCTCGACGGGCTGCGTCAACAGGCCGATCTCCTCGGGTGGGAGCTTGTCGGCGTCGAAAGCGGCGACGATCTCAGCCGGGTCGAACGGGGCGGTGCCGAGTCCGTCGTCCACTACGTCGTGCCACACCTTGAGCACGAGCATCCGCCGCACCAACATCTCGTTCAACGCGCCCTGGCCGAACCAGTAGAGGTCGTAGAGGTCGCGCATCTTCCGTCGACGTCGCCACGCCGCCAGCTTCTCCGCCAACGCCTCCTCGAGTGCCGGGACCGGCAACGCCACGGGCTCGAACTCGTAACCCTTGTGCACCGGAAGCACGTGCGGCGTTCTCCGCTCACAGGGCAACCACAGCGGCCTGGGCGTCACCTCGATCGTGGCCGGAACATCGGGGCGCCCGAGCTCGGTGTCGACCTCGAGCCGGCCCCGCAGCCCGTCGCGTCCGCCGATCGCACACCGGACCCCGAAGTGCTCGGCGCCGTCGAGGGTGTCGAGGAGCAACTCCGCGACCGCGGGGTCCGGGGCGGCGAAATCGAGGTCGGTGGAGAACCGCCCGGCGTTGCCTGCGCGGAACTTCCGTAGGGACGTGCCGCCCTTGAGCACGAGGCCCAGGTCGAACAAGCCCTGCTCGTGGAGGAAATGGAGGACGTAGTCCTGGGCCACGTCGAGCAGCGCCGGCCCGGTCATCCCCCGGCGTCCCATCGAGTGCCGGGCCAGGTAGCCCTCGGTGATCATCGGCGAGGCAACAGGGCGTCGTAGAGGCGCCAGCGGTTGACCCACCTGCCGCCCCGACGACGGGGCCCCAGGTAGGAGACGGGAAGAGGGCCGGGCAGCAGCTCCTCCACGCGGTCGGCGATGTCGTGACGCCCCGACCATTCGGCCAGGTGTCCCAGGCGGGCGAGGGTCGCCGTGCCCCTCCCCTCGGCCTCGGCCAGGACGTCGTCGGGGGTGGTGGCGCGCAGTACCTCGGACAGCCAGTGGTCGGCGTTGGCCCAGTCGCCCTGCACGTCGGGTCGGTGGGCCGCGGCCACGGCGACGGTGGCCGCTCGCCACACCGGGAGGCCGTCCTTCTGCCAGGTCGGGAGGCGCCAGTCGTAGGTGGCCGAGCGCATCAAGTCGAGCGCGACCGGCGGCCGCCATCCTCGCCGATGTGCCAGAACCGGTACCTCAGGCTGGTGGAGGCCGTGGCCGAGCTCCCACACGGCCGACTCGAACGCCACCGCCACCGGGGCGTCGGGTCGATGGGCGAGGACGGCCCGTAGCTCGATCCACGGATCGCCGGACGAATACCGACCGGCCCTCGCCGCCGGGACGAACTCCCAGGCGTCTCTCGTACGCAAGGACAGGAGCCAGCCTTCGCGCACCAGTCGCTCCGCAGCGGCGTCGGGCCCGAGCAGGGAGCCCGTCTCCGCCAGCAACCCGGCCAGGAGCGCGCGCGTCACCACGGCCGGGCGCCGCAACTCAAGGCCCTCGACCACGTCGGCAACGCTCTTCGCCAGCCGTCTAGCTGTCAGTTGCTCACGGATCACGCGCCTATAATACGCGAACCGTGATTCATTGACAACAACAACAATCGTTCCGCGCTTGTGTTGACGGGTCGACGGCCGGACCGCGGCGGCTGCCGGGCAATTTCACGGTTGCATCCTGTTCCAGAGCCAGGACGCCATAGATGGCTGTCGGGTACGGAGAGTCCTAGCAGTCGTCGGGGGCGAGTGCTAACGTTTTCCAAACACACGTTCGTTGTTGGCACTGGGGCCAGAGGGCAGGGCCAGTAGCCAGGGGGAGTCACGGATGCCGGACCTGCCAGCCCAGTTCACCCAGGCGAAGTCGAACGTCGAACCGAACAGCGACGACAAAAACAATGCGGCGGTAGCGCACGAGAAGGTGCGGGACGTGCTGGACGCCGACGAGCAGCTCAAGGCATGGGGCATCGACACGGTCCTCATCGGTAGCTACAAGCGCCAGGTCTCAATTCGCCGAGTCAAGGACGTCGACGTGCTTGCGAAGCTTCCGTCCTTGCCTACCGACGTCACGCCGGAGGACCTTCTGTCCCACGTCGCCAAGGTGCTCCGCTCCGCCTTCGACACCGACGACGAGAAGCGCGTGAAGTGTCAGGACCGGTCGATCATGGTCAAGTTCCCCGACTTCGACCTTCATGTCGATGTCGTGCCGGCGCGGCCTGCGGGCAGCTACCTCGAGATCCCCGACAAGAATGACGACGGGACCATCGGGTGGAAGACGACCAACCCCGAGGAACTGACGTCGCTGTCCAGTGCGTTGAACTCGGACTTCGACGGCGAGTTTGTGCCGGTCGTCAAGCTGGTCCGCCAGGCTCGTCGGACCCACCTCGGCCGCAAGGGGAAGCCGGGTGGCTTGTTCTTCGAGATCCTCACCTACCACGCCTTCAAGAAGGGCAGCCTCGACAACACAAGCACCGCCTCACTCTTCACGGGCACCTTGCGGTCGGTTGCGACGCAACTCTCCACTGTCGTGGCGGGCGGAACGATCGCCGACCCAACGATGATCGGCGCGGTCATCAGCGTCCGGGCGACGGACGAGCAGTTCGCGGAGGCGGCCAGCACGTTCGCCGACCTCGCAACGAAAGCGGAGGCGGCACTCGCGAGCGAGGACAAATGCTGGGCGGCGAAGGTCTACCGCGACATTTTCGGCAAGAACGACGACGACGAGTGGGTTTTCGAGATGCCCGCGACGTGCAACGACGACGGGACCGCTAGGTCTGTCGCCGTCATCTCCGCGGGGGACCGTGCCGTCCCCGCCGGTGACGGTCGATTCGCGTGAGCGGACTGCGGGCGAGCTTCCTGGCCGCCCGCGAGGCCCTCGTCAATGGACTTGTCCGGCAGGGATTCCGGCTGGTCGACGACCGCACCCTCTTGGGCGACCTTGAGGTGCACGGCCAAACCGTGGAGCACGAGATCGTGTTGCCGGACGACTTCCCTATCGAAAAGCCGGTCGTCCGGACCCCCGGTGGCGAAGGCGGTCTTTCGTGGCATCGGGAGCGCGACGGCGCCTTCTGCCTCTGGAGCGACGAGGAGGCGTCGCACTTGCCCTGGGCCTCCGCCGAGGCCGTAGTCGAGCGGATCGAGGAGTGGCACCGTCAGGACGCTCTCGGATGGCCGGACGATCCGCCGGATCTGGATCTTGAGCGCTACTGGCCGCGGTCGGGGGCGCTGGTCATCCATGGCAGCCTCGACGAACTGGTGGGGCGGGAATGCATGGTCAGTCGGGGTCAAAACGGCACCTACCAGCTCTCGAGAGGCCGCGCATCCCGCAAGCAAAAGCGGATCCGGACGTGGGGTGCGGTCGTGGTGGACGTAGGCGAGCTTGAACGGCCGCTGCACACGCTCGACAACTTGCTGGATCGACTTGAAGACGACACCGCGCACCGGCTCCGGAGTGACATCGAGAGCGGTGCCTGCAAGATCGTCATGGTGCAGTACTCGCGACAGGGGCACAGCGCATCCCTCGGACTGCACGTCCGCAGCCGCCAGCCGCTCGAGCTCGAAGCTGCGACCACGGCGCACGCCGACGAGGCAACCCTTCGCCTCCGTGCTGGCTTCGATGCCGAAGTGTTGGCGGAAAAGAGGATCGTCATCCTCGGTGTCGGCGCCGTCGGGTCCTTCCTTGCTGACCTCCTCGCCCGCTCGGGATGCACCAAGTTCACGCTCGCCGATCCCGACAAGGTCCGACCGGGGAACTGCGTCCGGCACCTGGCGACACTCGCCGACGTAGGACGCCCAAAGGTTGATGCCGTAGCAGATCGTCTCACCGCGCTCGGGGTCGACACCGGCGACATCGAGCGGCACTTGGAGCGGGTGACTTCGGCCGAACTCATCGAGAGGCTCTTCGAAGAGAGCGACCTGGTGATCGACGCGACCGGGAACGGTCCCGCCACCGCGCTGGTCATGACCGCAAGCCGGGTTCTGCAACGGCCGGCGCTATCGGTTTGCCTCCAGCGCGGCGGGACGGTTGCGCGACTTGATCGGTCCCCACTGAATGAGGGCGAGGAGTACGCCGCCGCCACGCCGCCGGGTGGTCCGGCAGCCCAAGCGCGCGAGGGCGGGTGCGGTGAGCCGATCTCGCCGACGCCTCCCTGGGCGTGCGCGGCCGCCGCTGCGCTCGCCGCGGCAATGGCCACTGACGTCCTGAGCGGCCGATGCCAGTATCCCCCGAGCCTTCTTCAGGTGCTCGTCGGAGCCGACGTACTTCCGGACGTCGGGACCCTCCGATGAAGGGTGAGCTTCTGGTAGAGGTCCACGCATGGGAGACGGCGACGGCTGCTGCCTGCAACGAGCCGATGCGGGAGACGGGCGGCGTCCTGCTGGGGTGGCGGCACGACGCAGGCGTGTACGTGTGTGACGTATTGGTCGTCACTGATAGGCACGCAAGCCACACCTTCTATCGTCGCCGCCACGAGCCCGCGTCCATAGCGTTGGAAGATGTCTTGGCGTCACAGCCGGACGGATCTCCGCTCGGCTACGTGGGCGAGTGGCACACGCATCCTGCACCGACCGGCCCCAGCTGGATCGACCGACGGGAGATCCGCCGCATCTCGAAGCAGACGGCGGCGACGGTCGCGCTGCTCGTGTGCGCGTTCAACGCACGCGCGCGGACGTGGACGCCGGTCGGTGTTCTGGCACATGGTGGGCGGGTAGCTAGCACCGAGGTGGTGCTTCGTGACACTGCTGATGATGGCCAAGGGAGCACGGAGCCGACCCCATGACGAACAGGACGAGCCTTGCGACGTTGATGAACGGGCTCCAGAGCCAGCTCGTTCACATACTCACGCACGGCCGTGAAGTCCTTCCTCACCCGACGGAGGTTGGCGACAATGCCGAGCTCCACTGGATCGACATGCTCTCAGGGTTCTTGCCGAGGCGATATGCGGTCGCCAAGGCGTTCGTGATCGACGTGAACGGAACCACGAGTGAGCAACTCGATGTCGTCATCTACGACCGGCAGTACTCGCCGCAGATCTTCCAGAACGTGAACGGAACCGTTTACATCCCGGCCGAGAGCGTGTACGCCGTCTTCGATGCCAAGCAGGATCTGCACAGGGACAACGTCATCTATGCATCCAACAAGGTTGGGTCCGTGCGACGCATGGAACGAACGACTTCAGAAATCCCCTACGCTGGCGGAATTTTCCGCCCTAAGGATCCTCCGCGGATCCTCGGAGGCATCCTGACGCTCGGGAGTGATTGGAACCCTCCGTTCGGAGATCCGCTGCTCAAGGCACTGCGGGATGCTGGCGACGAAGAAACTCGGCTCGACATCGGGTGCGCTGCAGCCAACGGGGCATTTCGCGTTGTCACGGGTGACGACATCGCAATCGACGTATGGGACAGCGCAGCCGGTGCCCTCGTGTGGTTTGTCACGAGGCTGCTGGCCGCGCTTCAGGCCATGGCGACCGTCCCGGCGATCGACATCAATAGGTGGGCGGATATCGCGCTGGCCGAAGGATTGCCGGCACCGATAGGCGAGGAGGAATGACCTGACGTTGCGCCTACGAGCTCGCCGGCCCGCCGGAGGAATGGGCAGGTGCGTTGGGCGGGTTCGTCGGGACCTACGGCATCCGGTGGCGCTCGCTCGACGACGCAGGCGCTCCGGGCGTTCTGGTCGCCGGTATTCGAGGAAGGCGAACCGCACTTGGATCCGGGGGCCTGGACGTGGCCCTGAGGCACTTCCCCATCGACGCCGCAGCCGTTCCCAAGCGATACGTTTCTTCCCCGCCGGTTCCCCCTGAAAGGTGACATACGACGCCATGAGACGCCATACGACCGCTGATCTCCGAAAAAGCGCTGGTCACAGCCTCGGAAGCGGTCGGAAGGACGCGCCGACACTTGCATGACGCGCAAGGGGTCACAGGTTCGAATCCTGTACGGCCCACCCCTTCCGACCAGGACTTTCACGCTCGCGACGTCGGTGGGGGCCGACGATTTTCCCATTGGATCCAAGGGAAAATCGATCCCTGGCAGGCGCTCCGGCGCTCCGGCGCCCCGGTTGCCCCGATGCGGGCGATGGGTCGCAGTCCCTGCAGCGCACATTCGTCTGCAGGGGGCCA
>JAHWKP010000078.1 GCA_019347775.1 Actinomycetota bacterium
GGTGATCGTCTTGCCGGGCCAGTGGCGGTAGACGTCGCCGACCACGAAGTCCTCCAGACAGCGGCCGAAGGGCCGGTCATGTGCGGTCATGGGGCTGCAGGCTATGGTCCCGCCGGCAACTCCGCCTCGGTTGCCGCGCAGGTCGAGGTGCCGTAGATCCGGGGAGCGGCGAAGGCTGAGCAAGACTCGCCCCATGAGCCTTCTTGAACAGGCCCGCGCTGCTAGGGCCGCCGCGGCCAAGATCGTCGACGGCGGGATCGCGGCGCTCGACAGCGCGGGCGGTCCTGACGAGGCGCAGGTGCTTGCTTACGACCTCGCTCATGCGGCCGCAGGGTTGGAGTGCGCGCGCGTAGGTCTCGAATACGCCGAGCGGGGTGACGCCGAGGCCGCGGTGGGCCTGCTGTTCCTCGGCGACACACTCGTCGATCTGATGGCCCGGGTGGGGGGGCGCGAGAAGGAGTGGGGCACCGGTTCCGGCGCGTGGGACGAGATGTGGCCGTACCTGAATGCGGCACGGGACTCCGGGTGGATGGCGTCGCAGATGCAGGCCGCCGTCAATTCGCCCCGTCACCTCGACGACGACTTCGAAATGGTGGCCGAGAGCTTCGGACGGTTCGCCACGGACCGGATCGAGCCGGTCGCCGAGCACGTCCACCGCCAGAACGCCGACATACCCGACCAGGTTCTGACCGGGCTCGCCGAACTCGGAGGCTTCGGCCTGTCCGTTCCCGAGGAATATGGAGGCTTCGCCACCGGCGGCGAGAGCGACTACATGGGAATGGTCGTCGCGACCGAAGAGCTGGCGCGGGCGTCGCTCGGCGTCGGCGGCTCGCTGATCACCCGCCCCGAGATCCTGACGCGGGCGCTGGTGAAGGGAGGCACCGAGGAGCAACGCAAGACGTGGTTGCCGCGTCTGGCCACGGGCGAGACACTCGTCGCGGTAGCGGTCACCGAGCCCGACCACGGATCCGACGTCGCCAATCTGACTACGTCGGCGGTAGAGGCTGACGGCGGTTGGCGCATCAGCGGCGTCAAGACGTGGTGCACGTTCGCTGCTCGGGCGAACGCGCTCATGCTGTTGGCGCGCACCAATCCGGATCGTTCGGCCGGACACCGCGGCTTGAGCCTGTTCATCGTGCCCAAGCCGGTGGGAGAGGGCGAGGGCTTCCAGTTCACCGACGAGCACGGCGGGACCATGGAGGGCCGTCCGATCGACACGATCGGCTACCGCGGGATGCACTCGTACGAAGTGGCGCTGGACGGATGGTGGGTTCCGGCTGATCACATCGTCGGAGGCGACGAGGGCCGCGGGCGCGGGTTCTATCTGACCATGGAGGGGTTCGAGAACGGTCGGTTGCAGACCGCGGCCCGCGCTGTCGGCGTGATGCAGGCTGCGGTCGACGCGGCGGTTGCTTACGCCTCGGACCGACGGGTGTTCGGTCAGCCCATCGGTGAGTATCAGCTGACCCAGGTGAAGCTGGCCCGGATGGCGGCGGCCACTCAGGTCTCGCGCCAGAGCGCCTATCACGTGGCCAAGCTCATGGCCAAGGGTGAGGGCTCCCTAGAGGTCTCCATGCTCAAGGCCTACGTGTGCCGGGCGGCCGAGTGGGTCACGCGCGAAGCGATGCAGATCCACGGCGGGATGGGTTACGCCGAGGAGTTCCCGGTCAGCCGCTACTTCGTCGACGCCAGGGTGCTGTCGATCTTCGAAGGTGCGGACGAGACGCTGGCGCTGAAGGTCATCGCCCGAAAGCTCGCCGCCGCGAGCTGAGCGCTCAGGCCGCCGGCGCTCCGGCGAACGGTGCCGGGTCGCCGGGCGCGGGGATGACCGGTGCCCGCCAGCTGGTCATCCGAGCGAGGCCCTGGGCGACCTCGCTCCAGCCTGTGGGATCCCAGCCCTCGGCGGCCGACGCGATGGTCGCGTCCATGGCCACGTGGACGAAGGCGGGCAGCCGTTCGAGGCCGAACCCCTTGACGACGGATCGGTCGGGGTCGATGAAGGTCAGCGTGTCCTCACTGCGGCGGCCGAGAAAGGCTCGAGCGTGGGCTGCGTCGCTCGTACAGACCCAGGCCACCCTCGTGTCGGCCTGTTCGAACACGTCGAGGATGCGGCCCGCGGTCTTGAGGATGCGCCGGCTCTGGTCGGTATAGGGGTCCAAGGCCACGAAAGCGAGGTGGAAAGTCGTCAACCAGGCCATAAGGGGCTTGGCCTGACCGTTGATCGGCGTCAGCATCAGGTCGGGGGGTGGATTGACCGCCATCTCGGCTGCGCAAGCTAGCCCGGACGTCGGCACCAGCGGTCGCTATCGTGCGCGCGTGCATCCGATCGAGTTGCTACGGCATGTCGCTCGGTCGAACTCCGGCTGGGTCGACGACGCCGAGCTGGCCGCCGACGCCGCTATCGGCCTGGCCGCGCTGTCACACGAGGACCCGGCCGCGATGGTGACGGCGTGTGCCCGCATGCGGGAACGCCATCCCGATTGCAGGCCGTTGCACCGAGCTTGTGAGCGGATGCTGCTTGCGACCAATGCTGAGGCCGAGGCCCACCGGATCCTCGACGAGTTGGACCGGCTCGGGACACTGGCGGAGTGAGCCGGACCTCACACCGCCGGGCGTCGATCGCCATGACGCCCAAGGAGGTCGAGGGGTTCCTACGGGAGCGCCAGGTGATGACGGTCGCCACCATCGCCCGCGACGGCAGGCCCCATCTGACGGCTATGTGGTACGGCTTTCTCGCTGACGGCTCGCCGGCCTTGTGGACCTACGGCAAGTCGCAGAAGGTCGTCAACTTGCGTAGAGACGCGAGGCTGACGTGCCTGGTGGAAGACGGCGAGGCCTACAACGAGTTGCGGGGCGTGGAGCTGCAGGCGACTGCCACGATCCTCGAGGACCGCCCGACGGTCGACGCCTTGGGGTTGTCGGTATACGAGCGCTACACCGGCCCGATCGACGACAACGCCCATGAGGTCGTGCGGGTGATGGGCGCCAAGCGGGTCGCCGTCCGCATCGACGTGGAACGCACCGTCAGCTGGGACCACCGCAAGCAGTAGAGGGCAGCTCGGCCGCGGCGTGACGACTGCTTGAGGTGCTGCTTGACCTTCGGGCTACCCGAAGCCGCAGGATGAACCTGTGACCGCGAAGGAGCTTCTGACCATCGGACGATTTGCCCGGATCAGCGGGCTGACCGCCCACACATTGCGGCACTACGACGACGTGGGCCTGCTCACGCCTGCGGACGTCGATCCTCAGAGTGGTTATCGGCGCTATCGGCGCGAGCAGGTGCGGGACGCCAGGGTGATTCAGGCGCTTCGTGGCATCGATCTCCCCATTGAGGAGGTCAAGGAAGCGCTGGGCGACCCGGAAGGCCCGGTTCTGCAGAACATCCTGCGAAGGCACCGCGACCGCCTGCGCCTTCAGCACAACCGCGTTTCGGACCAGGTCGCCCAAGTCGACCGTTTTATCGAGAGAGGACTGACCATGTCAGCAACGACCAACGCCCGCCCGGTACAGCTGAAGTTGGCTGTCGATGATGTCGACGCGGCCGTGACCTTCTACCAGCAGGCATTCGGCTTCCACTACGACGTCACCCGGCGCACGGGCGACGAGGAGTTCTCCGGGTTCGTCTTCGGGAATTACGGCGATCCCGACTTCTTCCTCGTCCACCTCCACTGTCCCGACGACTACGACCGCGTCGGGCCATCGAACTTCGGACTTCTCGTCGAGGACCTGGACGCCGCGCTTTCTCGCGCCGTGGACGCGGGGGCCGTGCAGGTCGTGGCCACGCAGGATCCCGAAGGCATGCCGCGCTGCTGCGCCGTCAAGGACCCCAGCGGCAACTGGATCTGGCTCTACCAAGGCTGACTGCTGCCCGATTTAGGCTGCGGGCATGTCGGAACGCACCCGAGACCTGCCGCGCCGCTCCTGCCTGTCGGTTCCCGGCTCGAGCGAGCGCTTTCTTGCCAAGGCCCCAACCATCCCTGCGGACCTGGTGTTCCTCGACCTGGAGGACGCCTGCGCGCCGCTCGAGAAGGAGGCGGCACGCTCGAAGGTCGTAGACGCGATCAAGAACCACGACTGGGGCGACCGCGTCCTGTGCGTACGGATAAATGCCTGGGACACCAAGTGGACCTACGGCGACGTCATCGAAGTGGTCGGCCGGGCCGGTGAGCGCCTCGAGGAGGTGATGCTGCCGAAGGTCCAGTCGGCAGCCGAAGTGGTGGCCCTCGACCTCCTGCTTACCCAGGTGGAGCTCAATTCGGGGCTCGCCCCCGGACATATCGGGATCGAGGCCCAGATCGAAACCGCCCGTGGGCTCATCGAGGTGGAGTCCATCTGCGCGGCCAGCCCGCGACTCGAAACGATCATCTTCGGGCCCGCCGACTTCGCTGCCTCCATGGAGATGCCTGTCCTGACCGGCGGCGTCCAGATCCCGGAGTACCCGGGCGACCACTTCCATTACGTGTTCAACAAGATTCTGATGGCGGGCCGCGCCAACGGACTGCAGGTCATCGACGGTCCGTTCCTGAAAGTCCGCGACTCGGAGGGGTTCCGGGACTACTGCCAGCGGACTCGCACCCTCGGCTACGACGGAAAGTGGGCACTGCACCCGGACCAGGTGACCATCTTGAACGAACTGTTCTCGCCCACGCAGGAACAGTTCGACCTGGCTCACGATCTCCTGGAGGCGTACCGCAACGCCACCGAAGACGAGAGGAAGGGCGCCGTGATGTTCGGCGACGAGATGATCGACGAGGCATCGCGCAAGATGGCGCACAAGTTCGTGACGCGCGGCAAACGGGCTGGACTCTCCCGATCGAAGGACTGAAAGAACCGAGACTGACGGTGCCCGTCATTGACGCCGTCATACCGGCTCGAAACGAAGCCGACACCATCGGCGGCGTGGTCGACGCAGTTCGCGCCTGCAGCTTCGTCCGCGAGGTGATCGTCGTCGACGACGGATCGTCGGACACAACCGCTGAGTTGGCACTTGCGGCTGGGGCCAAGGTCGTCCGTCCGGCCGGCCCTTTGGGCGGATCCAAGGCGCACGCCATGAGGGCGGGCGTGGCGGCGTCCGACGCAGATTCAATCCTCTTCTGCGACGGTGACCTCCTCGGGTTGACGGCGGTTCACCTCGACGGGATCTGCCGACCGCACGTCGACGGTGAAGCGGTCATGTCGCTGGGCACCTTTGACTACGGCCTATTCAATCCACTGGTGCTGCGGATGCCGCCCACTACCGGAGAGCGCATCGTGCCCCGCTGGGTTTTCGAGGCCATCCCGACCGACAGGCTGGACGGGTACACGATCGAAGTGATGATCAACGCGGTCGTATGCGAGTGCAGGCTTCCCATCAGCGCCGCGGTGATGGCCGGGGTCAGTCACCGCACCAAGCGGGAAAAGTTCGGGCGCGTCGAGGGTTATCGGAGGACGTGGCAGATGTTCTGGCAACTGGTGGGGCTTCTGCGCACGGTGCGGTGGCGCACGTATTGGTTCTTCTTGTGTGATGTCGCGATCCAGCCAAAGCTCGGAGCGCTTCCGCCAGCCTGATCACCGGCGTCTCGATGCCCTACTTGGGGAAGCCGCCTTTGGTCAGGGCCAGCACGTCGAGAGCCTTGTCGAGGTCGGCCTCGTTCATGAGGCCCTCTTCGAGGACCAGCTCCCGGATGGACCGTCCCGACTTCTGGGACTCCTTGAGGAGGCGGGCCACGGTCTCGTAGCCGATGTAGGGATTCAGCGAAGTGGCGACCGCGGGTGACGATTCGGCGTAGGCCCGGCAGCGCTCCACCTGGGCCTCGATCCCGTCCACGCACTTGTCGGCCAGCAGTCTCGAAATCGAGCCGAGCAGTTGGATGGACTCCAACAGGTTGCGGGCGATCACCGGAAGCATCACGTTCAGCTCGAAGTTGCCGGCCGCGCCTCCCCAGGCGACGGCGGCGTCGTTGCCGACAACCTGGGCTACGACCTGGCACACAGCCTCGGGCACGACGGGGTTGACCTTGCCCGGCATGATCGAGCTTCCGGGCTGGAGATCGGGAAGCCGGATCTCGGCCAGGCCGGCCGAGGGGCCGCTGCCCATCCAGCGCAGATCGTTGGCGATCTTGTAGAGCGAAACGGCCACGGTCCGCAGAACCCCCGAAGCCTCGACAAGAGCGTCGCGGGCGCCGTGGGCCTCGAAATGGTCACGGGCCTCGCGTAGTTCGAGGCCCATGTCGGCCGAAAGCCGATCGATGACTTTCCGGGCGAAGTCGGGGTGGGCATTGATTCCGGTGCCCACGGCGGTGCCACCGAGAGGCAGTTCGCCGATGCGCGGCAGCGAGTCGCGCAGCCGCTCGGTGCCGTTGTGGACGGCCTGGGCGTATCCGCCGAACTCCTGGCCGAGGGTCACAGGCGTGGCGTCCATGAGATGGGTGCGACCCGACTTGACGACCTCGGAGAACTCCGAGGACTTCCGGCGAAGGGATTCCTCCAGATGCTCCAAGGCGGGCAGGAGGTTTTTGACGATCGAGCGGCAGGCCGCCACGTGGATGGCCGACGGGAAGACGTCGTTCGAGGACTGCGAGGCGTTCGGTTCGTCGTTGGGTCGTACCTCTCGCCCGAGCCGCTCTCCCGCGAGGCTGGCCAGCACCTCGTTCATGTTCATGTTCGACGAGGTGCCCGACCCGGTCTGGAAGACGTCAACCGGGAAGTGCTCGTCCCACTCGCCGCGGGCTACCTCGGCCGCTGCGTCGTGGATGGCGGTGGCCAAGTCGGCGTCGATCACGCCGAGCTCGGAATTGGCCATGGCCGCCGCCCCTTTGATGGAGGCGAGTGCCCCGATCAGCTCACGGTCGATGCGCAGTCCCGATACCGGGAAGTTGTCGACTGCGCGCTGGGTCTGCGCCGCCCACCTCGCCTGGGCAGGCACCCGCACCTCCCCCATCGTGTCGCGTTCCACCCGAAAATCGTCCACCCTGCGACCGTAGCCGGGCGGGATCAGGCCCGAGTGTGCACTCTCCGTGGCCGCCCGGGGGGCGGTTCCATGCCTGGGACGGGTGCTAGTCAGGAAATGGTCCTTAAGGCTTCAAGTTGTGGACGATCCGGCCGATGACGTACGAGTGAGGGTGGGTGGGATGAACGCGTCCCAAGGCGGAACGTATTTCGACGACCTGATGCGGGGCGAGCGCGTCATGTACGCGGCCCGCTGGGTCGCCGCCGCGTTCGCAGTCCTGCAGGTCACGCTGTACAAGACGCTCCCCTACCCGCCCGGAATTCAGCGCCTCGGGTATCTTCTGGCGGCTGGTCTGGCCGGGTTCAACCTTGCCTTGATCCTCGCCGGACGCGAGGTGCGCACCACGAGCGGTGCCCGGCTGGTGGCGGCTACCGGCCTGGTTGGAGACGCGCTCATCGCTGCCGGATTCGTGTGGCTGTACACCTTCGACTCGACCGCAGCCATCTACTCGGTGCTCTACATAATCCCGCTGGAGGCCGCGATGCGCTTCCAGCTGGCCGGCGCCCTGTCGATGTGGGCCTTCACCGCGGTGCTCTATACGGCCAAGGAGATCTGGGGGTCGGCCAAGTACGGCTACGCCGTCACCGTCGAATCCATTTCGTTCCGGATGGGCGTGGGTCTCATCATCGCGGTCATCGGCGGTCTGATCGCCCGCGATCTGTTCCGTCAGCGCCAGCAGTCCGAGGTCGCGACGGAACGCTACGAGCGGCTGGTCAACGGCGTCGAGGCCATCGTGTGGGAGTTCGATCCGGAGAGCATGCGATTCACCTTCGTGAGCGGTGAGGCCGAGCGCATGCTCGGCTATCCGCCAGAGGACATGACCGATCCCCGGTTCTGGCGCTCGGTCATACATCCGGACGACCGCGCCCGGGTCAACGAGCACGTGCGGCT
>JAHWKP010000079.1 GCA_019347775.1 Actinomycetota bacterium
GATTGCCTTGTGTACCTCGCTCGGATTCACTTCTAGCGTGACGACTGTCTCGTGCGCCTTCTTGCCCTTCGGATGGGGCAAGCTGGCGACGACCTCGATGGGATAAACCTCCTTCAGATGCGGCAGCTTTCTTGGAGCGATTTTCGCGTCGATCGTGATCGTCTTCTTCTCCTTGTCGACCGTGATGCCGTTCTCCGGCTTCGCTTCCTTGCCGCCCCCGCCGACTGGCGGAATCGCCAGCGCCAACGCCACCACCGCATCGAAGGCCTGATGGGCTGAGCGGGCACTTCCGTCATCGTCGGCGTCATAGAGCAGGGTTGGATGGAAGTTGCCGTCTCCAGCGTGGCCGAACGTGCCGATGATCGTGTCGTGCTCAATGGCGGCCCGTTCGATGCCCGAGAGCAGTTCGGGTATGTGGGTAAGGGGAACGGCCACATCGTCTAGGAGCGTGGCCCCTAATCGCTCCAGAGCCGGATAGGCGAAACGTCGAGCCGCGAGCAGCATTTCCCCCTCGGTGGCGTCAGTCGTGGTCACGACCGTGCCGGCACCGGCCATCTCGCAGACCTCGGCGACCCGCGCTATGTCTGCCTCGGCGCGGCCGGGCGCCGCGTCGGACTGCAACAGAAGGAGGGCGGCCGCGTCGGTGTCCAGGCCCATCGGTCGCCATCGCTCGACGGCACCGATCGTGGTCCGATCCATGAGTTCGAGTAGCGAGGGGGTCACCCCGGATCGAGCGATTCCGACGACAGCGCGTCCGGCCGACTCGAGCGACGGCAATAGCGCTACGGCGGTGCTGGGCTCCGTATCGACCGCAGGCCGAAGCCGCAAGGTCGCTTCCGTGACTATGCCCAGAGTCCCTTCGGAGCCTACGAAGAGGCTCGTGAGGTCGTACCCCGCCACGCTCTTGGCGGTCCGTCGACCGGTTCGGAGGGTCATTCCGTCCGCAAGCACCACTTCGAGCGCGATCGTGTAGTCCCCGGTTACGCCGTACTTGAGGCAGCAGAGGCCCCCGGCGTTGGTGGCGACGTTGCCGCCCAGCGTGGAGAACTCATAGCTGGCCGGATCCGGAGGGTAGGCGAGCCCGAGCGGAGCGCAGGCGCTCTTCAGCGCAGCATTGAGGACACCGGGCTGGACAACGGCGAAGTGGTTCACCTCATCGATATCCAGGATCTTGTCCATACGAGTCGTCACGAGAACGATGCAGCCGTCGACTGCGTTGGCTCCTCCCGCCAGTCCGCTGCCGGCGCCGCGTGTGACCACCGGGACGCGGTGGTCACGGGCGGTGCGAACAATGTGAACGACCTCCTCGGTAGTTGCCGGGAGGCACACGGCGGCAGGCACGCCGGCGTGGAGCAGAGGTGTTTGGTCTCGGCGGTAGGCGACGGCCACGTCGGGGTCGTCGATCACAGGTGAAGCCAGGCCGGCGCTGAGTTCCCTGACCAGCCGCGAGTGATCCAAGTTCAGTCGATCATTAAGCGTCGGCTTGGCGAGCCCTCAGAGCGCGTTGTAGACGGTCCTTCGATTCGATGAGCACACGACGAGCTGACGGATTGATGTCGTCACGCCCGAGCAGGCCGTCGGCCATGGCGATGGTCGCCTCGTCTATGACCGTCGTCGGGAAGAGCATCTGCGTGAGCCCGGTCGCGACGTCGTGCTCCCGGTTCGCCCAGACCTTGTCGAAGGCTTCGGGGTAGCGATCCACGAACGGCACAAGGACGTCCTCCTGGCCGAACTGGTGGAAGCCGCCGCCCGCACCGCCAATCGGTCCCGGAGCAAGCACCGCTCTCACGGTGATCACCGGCGCTTCGGTGTTCGCGACCGCGAGGCTCCAAGCCTCTTCTTTGGCCTCGGAGGAAGGGCGGGCGGCCCGGGCGGCGAGGGCGCGCCGCGCCCCGATGTCCGTGGCGTCACGGGTCTTCTCGGCGTCGATGACCGCTACTGCGTCGTCGGCACCGGACTCGGCCAGCGTCGCAACGATCGCCCACCTCAGGTCCACGTCGACATCTAGGCCCTTCGGAACGTCCTTACCCTCGAGCCATCCGCGTGCGGTTCTCAGGTTCTCGGTGCTCTTCAACAAGCTGACCCACCGCGCCGCCCAGCGGGACTGGGAGTCACTGCCGGGTTCTGAGGCATCGAGAAGTTCGCGCGCGGTTCTGGCGAGCTCCGACAGGTAGGCCGTGCGGCGAGAGGGATTGGCGTAGGCCTTGGCCGCCAAGGACGCCTGGGCGACGACCTGCTGGGCGATCTGCAGATCGGTTTCCGATGCGGCGTGGCGGGCCACCAGCTCGACGAACCGCCCGGTGGCCAGTTCGCCGTCTCGGACCATCTCCCAGGTCGCGCCCCAGCACAGACTGCGGGTGAGGGGATCCGGCAGGCCGGACAGGTGCTGAACCAGCGAGTCCAGTGAGCGCTCGTCAAGGTGGATCTTGGTGTAGGCGAGGTCCCCGTCGTTGAGCAGGAGCAGGTCGGCGACCGGCTCGCCCGAGAGCTCCGGTACCTCGGTGCGTTCGCCCACTACGTCAAGCTCGACCCGCTTAGTCAGTTCGAGCGTGTCGCCGGTGGTGCGGTACAGGCCTACTGCGACGCGATGGGGCCGCAGCGTCGGGTGCTCGGCGGTGGCCGACTGAACAATCGAGACCTTGTTGTAGGTGTCACCGTCGAGCTCGATCTCGGCCGCCATGGTGTTCACGCCCGAGGTCTCGAGCCACTCCTTCGACCATGCGTCGAGCTTGCGCCCCGATGGCCCCTCGAGCGCGGTAAGGAAATCGTCCAACGTGGCGTTGGACCATTCGTGGCGGCGGAAGTAACCGCGCAGCGCCTCGTCGAACGGCTCCCGTCCAACCCACGCCGCGAGCTGGCGCAGCACCGAAGCGCCCTTGTTGTACGTGATGCCATCGAAGTGCAGACGCAGCGAATCCGTGTCGACGATGTCGGCCGAGATCGGATGCGTCGAGGGCAACTGGTCCTGCGCGTAGGCGCCCGCCTTGGTGCCACCGGCGAAGCGGGCCCAGGCGTCGGTGAACCGCGTGCCCTCGGCCGACGCCAGGGAGGCCATATAGGTGGCGAAGCTCTCGTTGAGCCACAGGTCGTCCCACCAGCGCATGGTGACGAGGTCGCCGAACCACATGTGGGCCATCTCGTGGAGAATCACATTCGCTCGGCTCTCGCGGTGGAGTTCGGTGACCTTGCCCCTGAAGACGAAGCTCTCGGCGAAGGTCACGCAACCCGGGTTCTCCATGGCGCCGTGGAAGAACTCGGGCACGAAGAGCTGGTCGTATTTGCCGAACGGATACGGGTAGTCGAAGGTCTTGCTGAAGAAATCGAAGCCCTGGCGGGTCACGGTGAAGATGTCGTCGTCGTCCAGGTGCTCGGCCAGGGACTGGCGACAGTAGATACCGAGTTCGATCGTCTGGGAAGTGCCGGCCACCTGGTGGGGCTGGTGGACCGAATGGTACGGACCGGCCACGAGTGCCGTCAGGTAGGTCGAGATCCGCGGCGTGGCCGGGAAGACCCACGTCCTTGGCTCTTCGCGCGAGCGCTCATCGCTGTCCGGCGGGGAACCAATCCCCGCCGGCTCCGTTGGGGCCTGGTTGCTGATGCAGACCCAATCTCCGGGCGCGGTGACCGTGAGCTGGAAGGGCGCCTTCAGGTCGGGCTGGTCGAAGCAGGCGAACATCCGGTGGGCGTCGAAGGGCTGGAACTGGGAGTGGAGATAGACCTTCTGGTCCGAGGGATCGACGAATCGGTGCAGACCCTTGGACGTGTGCTCGTATGGGCATCGGGCGACAACCCGAACCTCGTGACGGCCCCCCGGGGCGCTCTGCAGATTGCCGAGTCGCAGCCTGCTGCCGTCGACGACTTCGTCGGTCTTGCGATCCTCACCGTCGACCGTGACCGAGCTGACCTCGGTCGAGACCAAGTCGAGGAAGAGTTCGCCGCCGTCGGCGCCGTCCCCTCCGGCGAACCGGACGGTCGTGTCACTCAGGAAGCTGTGCTCGTCGCCGGTGAGGTCGAGAACTACGTCGTATGAGACGTCGCTGACCAACTCGGCGCGGCGGGCCGCTTCGGCCCGGGTGAGGTTGTCGTCTGCTCTTGCGGTCATGGCGACAACCTACTGGCCGCTCTCCCTCCGCCCGCCGGCGGGACGCGGCACGATGTCGGGGTGGCAAAGCCGCTCCGCAACCTTGTGCGCTTGGGGCAGTTGCCCACGCCGATCCAGCGCATGGACCGGCTCGGTGCCCATTTAGGGCTGCCCGCGGGATCGCTGTGGGTCAAGCGCGACGACCTGACGGGCCTGGCCGGAGGCGGCAACAAGACCAGGAAGCTCGAATATCTGTGCTTCGACGCCCTGGACCAGGGCGCCGACACGCTCGTAACGGGTGGCGGGGAGCAGTCCAACCACTGCCGTCAGACGGCCGCGGCCGCGGCCAAGCTCGGGCTGAAGTGCTCACTCGTCCTCGCTGGTGAGCGGCCTGACGGGCTCTCGGGGAACCTCATGCTCGACCGGGTGTTGGGTGCCGACATCACGTGGGTGGATGCCGAGAGCTCGAGCGCAGACCTCGATGGCTATATCGAAAAACGCTGCCTCGACCTATCCGAGTCTGGCGCCCGGCCCTACAACATCCCGGTTGGCGGCAGCAACGCCGTGGGGGCGCTGGGATACGTCAAGGCCGCCATGGAGTTGCGATTCAAGGTGCCCGAGGCCGACTTGGTCGTCGTGGCGACCGGGTCTTGCGGCACCCACGCCGGTCTCGTCGCCGGCTTCATGGACCACGAGCGGGTGCTGGGTATCCGGGTCGGCGAGCGCGAGGACCTGGAGGGTCTCGTGAGCGAGCGGGCAGCGGCGGCCGCGGCGCTGGCCGGCTTGAACAAGCCCGCCGGCCAGTGTCGAATCGACCACGGCTATCTGGGAGAGGGCTACGCCAAGATCACCGACGGCGCCGTCGAGGCCATAGAGCTGGCGGCTCGCCTCGAGGGCCTCATCCTGGATCCGGTGTACACGGGAAAGGCGCTGGCCGGGCTCATCGGCAACGTCCGGTCGGGACAGATCGCACCCGGTTCGCAGACCGTCTTCATGCACACGGGCGGCATGCCCGGCCTCTTGTCCGACCGCTACGCGGCAGTGTGGTCGGCGCAATGACGTCTGCGCTCGCCAACCTGCTCGGTGACGACCAAGTCGTGCCGCTCGCCGATGGCACCTCTCGCCGCTACCTGAACTTCGACGCCGGCGCGTCGACGGCTGCCTTGGCCGAGGTCGCCGAAGCCGTCGGCGACTTCCTCCCGCGGTACTCCAGCGTTCATCGAGGCGCGGGCTGGAAGTCGCAGTCGGCCACTGCTTCGTATGAGGAGGCACGCGCGGCCGCGCTCGTCTTCGCCGGGGAGCGCGGACCCGAAGACATCGCCATCTTCTGCCGCAACACGACCGACGCCATAAACCACCTCGCCTACCGGCTCCGGTTGGATCCCTCCGACGTCGTTCTCACGACGGTGGCCGAGCACCACGCCAACCTCTTGCCGTGGTCGAGGATGGCCCGCACCACCCACGTCGACGTCGGCCGGGACGGGACGTTCGGCGTCGACGACGTCGTCAAGGGGCTCGATTCGTCGCCTCGCCCGAAAGTGCTGGCGATCACCGGCGCGTCCAATGTCACCGGATGGCTGCCGCCTATCGACGAGATCGTCGACGCCGCCCACCAGCGCGGCGTGGCCGTCGCCCTCGATGCCGCGCAGCTGGCGCCGCACCGGCCCATTCCGAGCGCACCTGACTACGTCGCGTGGAGCGGGCACAAGATGTACGCACCGTTCGGTGTCGGTGTTTTGGCGGGCCGACGGTCGACCTTCACCGAGGGCGACCCATTCCTCCACGGAGGAGGCGCCGTATCTATGGTGGCCCTCGACGAAGTGGCGTGGGCCGAACCGCCCGAGCGCGAAGAGGCGGGCTCGCCGAACGTCGTCGGCGCCGTAGCTCTGCACGCGGCGATCGACACACTGGCCAAGATCGGCTGGGAGGCGATCATCGCCCACGAGGAAGAGTTGGCTTCGAAGTTGCGTCGCGGCCTAGCCGGCATTCCCGGCGTCGCGTTGCTCGGGCCGTCACTGGACACGCCGACTCTCGCCGTCGCCGCCTTCAACGTCGAGGGCCAGCATCACGCGCTCGTCGCGGCTCGGCTCTCGACCGAGTTCGGCATTGGCGTGCGCCACGGCTGTTTCTGCGCCCACCCGTATTTGGCCCGACTGCTGGGCCTCGACGAATCGCAATGGTCAAGGTTCAAGGCTGAAGTTCAGAGCGGCGATCGTTCCCGGATCCCGGGTGCCGTCCGGGCCAGCTGCGGGATATCGACGACCGGCACCGATGTGGAGGGGTTGTTGGCCGCCGTGCGCACCATCGCCGAAGCCGGCCCCGGCCCGGTCGAATACGTACAAGACCGCTGCACCGGCGACTTCGTCCCCGCCGACCCCGCGCTCAGGATGACGACCGTCGCCACCGACGGCTCCATCCGCCCCTGCAACGCCTGAGCGGACGCGACCGCCGTCAGGGTTGGACGGCCACCGAGCGGCGGCGGAGTCGCCTTGCCCCGACGAGGCCCAGCAACACTGCTAGCGCCCCGACCGCGGGGGCTGAAGAGCTACCCGTCGGCGGCAGTTCGTCGCCTCGCGGCGCGATCACTGGAGCAGGAGGGGCCGCGGCTTCCTCTGCGAACGGCCACACGTCGTTGGTTACCCGGACCGCGATGAAGCCGCTGTTGCCGTCGGAGTACCAGAGCTCGCTGCGCTCGGGCACGAACGCCACGCTCGACATCGCGTACGTCGTCGGCAGCTCGTCGTCCTGATGAGTGGGATGCAGCGGCTCGTTGTGGTAGGCGATCTCCACCGGATTCAGCGGATCGCGAATGTCGAATAGCCGCAGACCGGACTCGATGAACGTGCAGGCGACGACGCCTGGATCGATCCGCTGAGGGACGCTGCAGTAGTGCCCTGCGTATCCCTGGAAGTCGCCTCGACCGCTGAAGTTCGGATCGCCCGAAATCGCCTCCCGCTTGGACCGGGTGTGCACATCGAGTCGGATGTTGGAGATCACCCGCGGCTTGGTCTCGTCGGCGATGTCGATGATGCGGGCCGCTCCGACGATGTCCTCGATCGCGCTGCCCTCCGACTTGGAGCCGAACTCATCCATCTCGATGAGGTACGGATGCCCCTTGATCGTCACGGGGATGGTGATCTGGGGAGTGGTCATCGGCTCCCAGGCCAGCTCGCTCACCACCGGAACCGTCGGGTTCAGCACCCTCTCTTGGATCTGCGTCGTGTCGAGGATGACGAGACCGCCCTGGCGCGCCAGGTACACCCGCGTCCCGTCGTCGCTCACCGACAGCCCGTGGGCGACATACCGCTCAGTCCAGAGCGGCACAGGGGCCAGCGGATTAGAGACGTCGATGGCCGTCAACTCCCCTCCATAAAGTGCGGAGGCGTAATAGGTCAGACCATCGGGCGAAAAGCTGCCCTCGTGGCCCAGGATCCCGACCGGCAGGCTCGATTGCAGCACCGGGGCCCGGCAGTCCTGCGACACGTCGTAGATGTCCAAAACACCCGGCGCGGTGAATGGCGTTCCCAAGACCGCTGCCAGCAACCCCCGCTCCTGGTTGAGCGAAACCGACTCGTGCGGCGACTGCATGGCCGGGGTGAGAAGCGTCGTGGTCTCGACCGGCTTGGACGGGTCCGTCATGTCCAGCACATCGGTGCCGGTCGGATTGGCCGCCGGTGTCAACGCGTTCGTCGGGTACAGCAACGTCGTGTCGTAGAACGCGCACTCGTGCCCGGCCGCGTCCACGTAACGATGAACCTGGTAACCGCCCTTAACTCCGGCGCGACCGAC
>JAHWKP010000007.1 GCA_019347775.1 Actinomycetota bacterium
AGTAGTCGATGAGCACGAAACGAGCCGGCCGCTTCGTGCTTGTCTTCTCGCTTCCCGCAGGAGTAGCGCCTTCGCCGATGAGCTTGCACTTGTCGTCATAGACGTACATGTCCATGTCGTAGTCGCCCCACTGTAGAGGGGTCGTGGACGGGGCCCACAGGTGCTGCGGGCCCATCACCTTGAAGTGGGTGTAGCCGTCCTCGAGATCGATCCACCGGTAGGAGGTCCCGTCGGTTGGTCCAGGGCCGGGGCAGGCAGTCCTGTCGGCGAGCGAGTGGCCGCCGCCCGCCGCCGGTGCGGCCAGCGTGCCCTCGAATTCCTTCTCGGCCGCCTGGGCGGGGCTGGCTACGAGTGAGGCGATCAGGGCGATGCCAGCAAGGGCGGAAAGTGCGATGAGTCTCGTACGCAAGGGATACCTCCAGTTGAGGGTGCGGATGGGGTGTCGGGGGCGGCTAAGAGCTAGTTGCTGGCGATGATCTTGAAGGGAATGTTGGGGTAGATGCCGGCCCAGTAGAGCACCAGCACGAATTTTGCGGGCCGACGGGCTTCTGCCTTGATGTTGCTGTCCTCCACATTCGTGTGCGTGGTCACGTTCTTGCACTTGGCGTCGTAGAAGTACCAGTCGAGGTCGTGATCTCCCACTCCGGCCGGCGTGTCCCCCGAGGCCACCAGGTGGGCGGGACCGGACAGGTCGAACTTCTTGTACTCCTCTTCGAGGTCGATCCACTTCCAGTAGGGACCCTCAGCAGGCAGGTCGCCCGCACAGACCTTGTCGCCGTGGACGGAGCCACCGACTGGTCCGATGGCAGGAGCGAATGCGGGGATCGTTCCCTCGACCTCCTTCTCGGCCGCCTGAGCGGGACCGGCTACGAGTGAGCCGATCAGGGCGATGCCCAGAAGGGCGGAAATCACGGTGAGTCTCGAACGCAAGGGAACTACCTCCAGCAGAAATTGGGGACTAGTACAGGTTAGGGGCTTATTCGCCACAGTTCACAGCGCGCCCTCTCTATATAGACAACGCCCACCGGGCTATTTCGTGACGGGAAACGGCTGGTCACAGGCGCAGCTACATTCCCTGTGATGGATCAGGAGGCGGCCCGCAAGCACCTTTCTGAAGAGCAGGTACGCCTGGAGCAGGTGAGAGAGCAGTACGCCGACCTCCACAACCAGTCCGAGCAGCAGAGCTTGGGCGAATTGTCGAACCTCGACCAGCACCAGGCCGACATCGGCACTGAGACATTCGACCGTGAGCGCGATTTGTCCCTTTTGGAACAAGTCGAGGCCGAGCTGGCCGATATCGAGCACGCCCTCGAGCGTCTTGAAGAGGGCACCTACGGCATCTGCGAGGCCTGTGGCAAGCCGATTGGCGACGAGCGCCTCGAGGCTGTGCCGGCCGCCCGATTCTGCCTCCAGGACCAGGACAAGGCCGAAGACGAGGCCGGACGGAACCACGCCAACGAGCGCAGCCGTAACCGCTAATTACCGGATGAGTCGGCGGCGTATGGCCGCGGCCTTCGCCGGCGTCGCGGCCACTGGTGCAGCCGCCGCGAGCGCCTACGTCCTCAAGGACCAAGGCCGGCGCACCCAGGTGGACCGCCAGATGCGCGTCTACCGCCTGACGGCGCGGCGTTTCTTCCACTTCGCCTGGGTCAAAGTCCGCGGCCGGAACAAGACGGCCGAAGAGCGGGCCCGCCTGGAGGAGCAGTTCGCCATCCGCAGCGCCGAGGATGTCGCCAAGGTTCTCGGCGGGATGAAGGGCGCCATCATGAAAGCGGGGCAGATGGTCAGCTTCATCGCCGAAGGTCTGCCGCCCGACGCCCGGGCGGCGTTGGCCAGCCTCCAGGCCGACGTGCCGCCCATGGCGCCGAGCCTGGCCGAGGGTGTCGTCGTCGAGGAGTTCGGTGCCCCGCCCGAGAAGCTGTTCCTCGACTGGGATCCCGTGCCGGTCGCCGCCGCCTCCATCGGCCAGGTTCACCGCGCCGTGATGCCCGACGGCCGGATCGTGGCCGTGAAGGTCCAGTACCCCGGCGTGGATCGCGCCATCAAGGGCGACCTCGACAACGCGGAGATGCTCTACGGGCTCTTCGCCCAATTCGCGCTCCGTAACCTCGACGTCCGGGCTCTGGTGGACGAGCTGCGCGAGCGCATGGCCGACGAACTCGACTACCGCATCGAGGCGCGGTCCCAGACCGAGATAGCCGAGCTCTACCGCGACCATCCGTTCATTCACGTGCCGTCGATCGTTCCCGAACGCAGCGCCCGCCGGGTTCTAACCAGCGAGTGGGTGGAGGGCCTCACCTGGAGCGAGTTCCTCGAAGCGGCCGGACCCGAGGAGCGGGCGACGGTGGCCGAGGTCCTGTTCCGGTTCGCCAACGGCTCCATCCACCTGCACGGCGTGTTCAACGGCGACCCCCACCCCGGCAACTACCGCTTTCATCGCGACGGCACCGTGACGTTCCTCGACTTCGGGCTGCTCAAGCGATGGGGACCCGGAGAGGTGGAACGGCTGACCGGCGTGCTTGACCACATGATGCGCGGCGACGCCACCGCCACCATCGCCGCCGGCCAGGCGGCGGGGTTCCTGCCCGACCCATTCCCCTTCGACGCCGACTGGGCCTTCAAATACCTCGCCAGTCCTTATGAGCCCTTTCTTCAGGAGCGCTTCAGGTACTCCCGTGACTGGGTCGGCCGCACCCTCCAGCGCGTGCTCGATATCGGCGGCGAGTACTCGGAGCTCATCCGCGCCATGAACATGCCGCCCAGTTATGTGATCCTCGACCGCGTGGTGTGGGGAATGGCCGCGCTTCTGAGCAAGCTCGAGGCGGAAGGGCCGTGGCGGGCGATCCTCGCCGAATATCGCGACGGCGCGCCGCCGGCCACCAGGCTCGGTGAGGTCGAAGCCGAATGGCGCGAGGCGCGCCTGACCGCGTCGGCCTCTTGATCCGCGACGAGCTAAGTCGCGAAGTCCTAGCGGGCTGGCTCCGCAAGTACGTCATCGCCCCGCAGTACACGAGGGAGCAACGCGAGCGGCTCTTGGCCGACGACGGCGTCCGTCTCCGGGCCCACCGCGTGACGCCGCGGTCGAGTGTGATCGCGACGGTCGTGCTGGTTCATGGCTTCGCCAGCTCCTCACGGACTCCCGCGGTGCACGCCATGGCCCATGCTCTAGCTCGGCACGGCATCGAGGTGATCGTCCCGGACCTGCGCGGCCATGGTCGCTCCCGCGGTCGCTGCACGCTCGGATCAGACGAACCCCGCGATGTGGAGGCGGCGGTCCGCGCTGCGCGCGCCGACCTCCCGGTGATAACCGTCGGCGTGAGCCTTGGTGCAGCCGCGTGTGTTGTGCACGCCGGCACTTACGGGGGCGTGGCGGCCACCGTCGCCATCAGCTCGCCTGCACGCTGGGCCGGCACCGGACATCTCAAAGCATCCGACCGAGTCGGCCGATACGCCAGCTCTTGGAAGGGACGCGCCCTTGTCGCCGCGGTCGTACGCACTCGGCTAGCCCCTCGACGTTCACCTCGGCGTGCGCCCGAAGACGTGGTCGCCGACATCTCGCCGGCGCGGACTGTGATCGTGCACGACCCGACCGACCACTTCTTCGACGGGACCCATGCGACGGCCCTCTACGAGGCGGCCCGCGATCCGAAGCAGATGTGGTGGTACGAGGGACGGGGTCACGGAGTCGACCTCTTCGACCCCGCGCTGGCCGACCGCATCGCCCGGCTGGTGCACGAAGTCGTCAGCGAACAGCCTTCAGGAAGCGGCGTCGAGCTCCTTGGCCATGAGAAAGCCGCGGGCCCGCTCGGCGCGGGGGTAGCGGTTGACGATCTCCCAGAAGCGCGGGGAGTGCCCGGGCTCGAGTAGGTGGGCCAGTTCGTGCACGATCACGTAGTCGAGCACCCAGGTGGGACATTCAGCCAGCGCGGTAGAGAGACGCACGCTGCGGTCGTCGATGGTGCACGAACCCCAACGCGACCGCTGGTTGTCGGCCCAGCGGATGCTGGCCGGCTGCGGCAGCCGGTGACGCCGTGCCAGTGACTCGGCGCGGGCCAACAGGGCATCGTCGCTGCGCGGCACGCGGTCGCGGCGCCGGTCCAGACGACCGAGCATCTCGGTGACCCAGCGGTCCTCCTCCGCCCTGCTCATGCCGGCCGGCATCAGCACGCGAACCACGCCGTCGCGCTCCTCGGCAGAGATGGTCCGGCGGCGTCGCGCGCTACGGACGATCTCGACCCTGCGCTCCGCCGGCTCTGTCGCGCTGAACCCCTCCGGGATCGTCTCCGCCGTCACTTCCGGCAAAGGTACCTAGGCGCGCTGACAACGAACGTCCGCGCGATCACAGGACGGTGGAGGTCGAGCCCGGTTCGGCCGGCGCCACCACGAATGGGTCGCCGGCCGCCAGGCGCCCGTCGTCCCACCAGACCCACCGGCCGCACAGGTTCCCGGTTCGCGTGGTCTGGACGTCGAGGTAGCGCTCGATGGCGTGGATGACGCCGCCGTGGGTCACCGCGATGACGGTGCCGGGCGCTTCCCGGGCTAGCCGATCTACGACTGGTGCGACCCGGGGCACGATGTCGCCCTCGCCCCCCGGGATGGTGCTGATGCGGCCCGCCCGCCAGTCCTCGATTATCCCGGGCCAGCGCTGCTCGATCTCGACCCGGGTGAGCCCGCTCCACTCGCCGACGTGGCGCTCCCGAAGGCCGGGCTCCAAGACAACGGCGTCGGGATCAAGCCCCAGCTCTTCGCTGAGGATGCGCGCCGTGGTGTGGGCCCGCCCGAGGTCGGAAGCCACGACCTCGGCGACCGGCGCGGCCTCGGTCCGCAGGCGCTGCCCCGCCTCCCGGGCCTGAGTCTCACCCAGAGGTGACAGCGGAGGATCCGCCTGGCCCTGCCAGCGCTGCTCGGCGTTCCACGTCGACTGCCCGTGGCGCAACAGCAGAACCCTGTTCACGCGCCCGAAGGTAACCCGCGGGATCGCCGGCTCGGCTGGCCGGCTGGTCCGGCGTTAGCCTCCCGGCATGGGCCTGCCACTGGACAAGCTGGGACAGACATACGACGAGCGGGTCGAGGTGATCGACCCCGATCGGGCCAAGGCCTACGCGGCGGCCACCAACGACGACAACCCCGCCTACACCTCGGGCAAGTACGCCCCGCCGGTGTTCGGCGTCGTGCCGACATGGGACGCCATGCTCGTCGCCGTCAGCGACATCGTCCCGGCCGAGTCGCTGCCGATGATCGTGCACGGCGAACAGGACATGCACTTCATTCAGCCGCTCGTGCCGGGCATGACGCTGCGCACGGTCGCTCAGCCCTTCGCCTACCGCGTGGGCGGCACCGGCACGCGTTGCACCCTGAAGGTCGATGCCAGCACCGACGACGGCGACCCGGTTTTAACCGAGTACGTGACGATGTTCATCCGAGGCATGTCTGACGGCGAGAGCGGCGGTCCCGACAAGCCCGATCACCGCTTCCCGGCCGAGGCGCGTGACAAGCCGCTCGGTGAGATGTCGATCCACGTCGACGACGACCAGACCTTCCGCTACCGCGACGCGTCGGGTGACGAGATGCCGATCCATGTCGACGAGGAGTTCGCCAAAGCGGTGGGCCTTCCGGGGATCATTGCCCACGGCCTGTGCACGATGGCCATGTGCTCGCAGGCGGTCGTGAAGTTGGCCGCTGACGGTGACCCGGCCCGGCTGCGCCGGCTCGCAGTGCGCTTCTCCAACAATGTGTTCCCCGGCAACGACGTCGTGGCTTCCCTCTACGACGCGGGCCGGACCGACGACGGACGCCAGGCCGTCGCGTTCGAGGCCCGGGCCAACGACCAGACCGTCATCAAGAACGGCCGCGCCGAGATCGACCCGGCCTGAGCGACGGTGCCCCGGCTGCGACTGTTCGCCCAGGCGCGCGAAGTCGCCGGAACGGCGAAGGCCGAAATGGCGGGATCGACGGTCGCCGACGTGCTCGATGAAGCCGTCGCTCTCTGGGGCCCCGGGTTCCGCGAGGTGCTGAGCACTTGTGCGGTGTGGGTCAACGGCGAACCCGCGGATCGAGTGACGCGCCTGGCGCCCGACGACGAGGTCGCGGTACTGCCACCGGTGTCCGGGGGATGAGTCCCCGGGACCGCCGGTAGTCTCGTCCCGTGGGCCAACGGCTGGCGCGGGTGCTCGATCCCGAATTCGTGGTCGACATCCAATCGTTGAGCACCCAAGAACTCCGGGCCCGCCGCGACGAGTGCGCCGAAGTCGAGACCGCCCTGTCCTACGTGCGGCGGTTGGCTCAGGGCCATCTCGACATCCTCGTCGCCGACCTGCGGCGCCGAGCCGTGGGCGACTCCAGTCCGCAGGTCAGTGACATGGTCGACCAGCTCAACGAGATTCTGTCGAGCGGACCGGCACCGGCTCCGAGCGCCGGGCGCCTGCCCTCGATGATGACGCCCGATCTCGACGAGGAGGTCGTCGCCGAACTCGAGTCCGCCCTGGCGGATCTGGCCCCCGGCGACCTCAGCGCCCTTTCAGACGAGGAGGCGATCGCAGTCGGTGAGCGGTTGCGCGACTTCGAGCGGCGGATCTCGCGGGATCGGCGGGCGCTGCACGAACACATGGCCCTGTTCGAGGCCGACGTCGTGCGCCGTTACAAAGCGGGCGAGACCAACGTCGACACGCTGTTGCAGCAGTGAGCGCCACCGAGGAACCGGAGAACGACGCCGCCGGCGGAGGACTCAAGCCTCTGCGGGAGATATCGGACCGCGCGAGGGGGGTCGGGGAGTTCATCCGCGACCAGCGCAGCGCGGCCCGGCTGTCGTTGCGCAACGTCGCCAAGGCGGCGGGGATCTCGAACCCGTATCTCAGCCAGATCGAACGAGGACTTCGCAAGCCGTCGGCCGAGATCCTCGGCCAGATCGCCAGGGCTCTTCGGATCTCGGCCGAGACCTTGTACGTGCAGGCCGGCATCCTGGAAGAGCGCGGCGAGGCCGACCTGGAGGACTCGATCCTGCGCACTCCGGACCTCAGCGAGGAGCAGCGTCAGGCGTTGCTGAACGTTTACCGCTCCATGCGCTCAGCGGCCGAGCCGAGCGCGGCGGAAAGTGATCCTCCGGCCCTTCCACCGAAGCCCCGAGCGTCGAAGCGCGCCGCGACCCGGCCCCGGGGCGCGGAAGATTCGCCCCAGAACTAGCGTTGAGCGCCCTGTGCGCCGTCTAGCCGTTCTCTCGATGCACACGTCGCCGCTGGCACAGCCCGGCTCCGGCGACGGAGGCGGGATGAATGTCTACGTGCGCGAGCTGGCTACGGCCCTCGCCCGTTCCGGCGTCGCGTGCGACGTCTACACCCGCGCCGAGAACACCGCCCAGGCTGCAACCGTGCGGATCGAACCAGGACTCGCCGTTCACCACATCGCCGCCGGGCCGATTGCTCCCGTCGCCAAGGAAGCGCTTCCCGACCTGGTCGACGACTTCGCCGAGGGCGTGATGCAGCGCATCGCCGACGGCACGGAGTTGATTCACGCCAACTACTGGCTCTCGGGTCAGGTCGGACACAAGGTCAAGCACGCCCTCGACCTGCCTCTGGTATCGACCTTCCACACTCTGGCCCGGGTGAAGGCAGCGGTCGAGGAGGACGAGCCGGTCCGGCGAGCGGTATCCGAAGGTGACACCGTGCGATGTTCGGACGCGCTGCTCGTTTCCTCGACGGAGGAGGCGCTCGATCTGGTGCGTCTCTACGACGCCGATCCGGAGCGGATCGAGATCGTCGCGCCGGGAGTGGACCACGCCTTCTTCGCCCCCGGCGACCAGGCCCAGGCCCGCCGGGCCGTCGGGCTCGCGCAGGACATCCCGGTGTTGTTGTTCGCGGGACGCATCCAGCCGTTGAAAGGTCTGGAGGTCGCCATTCGGGCCATGGCGCTGGTCGCCGGCTCTCCGGTCCTGGTCGTCGTCGGAGGACCGTCCGGGCCGCTCGGCGAAGCCGAGCTCGAGCGGGCGCGCAACCTCGCGATCGAGTTGGGGGTGCGCGACCGCGTGCGCTTCGTGCCCCCGCAGCCCCACGAGCTGCTCTCGACCTTCTACCGCGCCTCGGACGTGTGCCTGGTGCCGAGCCGGTCGGAGTCGTTCGGGCTGGTGGCGCTCGAAGCCGCCGCCTGTGGAACCCCGGTCGTGGCCGCCGCCGTAGGGGGGCTGCGCAATCTCGTCGAGCACGGGCGCACGGGGTATCTGGTCGACAACCGCGACCCGGCCGCGTTCGCGGCCGCAATCGAAGTGGTGCTCGACGACCGTTGGCGGGCCGCTGAAATGTCGGTCGAAGCGGCCAGCAAGGCCCGGAACTACACGTGGGGAGCCGCGGCCACGGGGCTACGACACCTTTATGAGGAGCTGACGTCCCGAGCGCTCGTCGAGTGCCGCTGAACCCGCAGAGCGCTGGATCGACCGAGCCGCTCGCACGATCCGATCTGGACGAGGTAGCAGACCGCATAGACGGCTGGGCCGACGCCCTCGCCTCCGGTGACGCCGCCGTAATGGGAGTGGACCGGGACCGCTCGGAACCGTCGGCCCGCCGGTGGTTCATCCGCCTGCGCGGGGAGGACAAAGCCGTCACCACGGTCTGGCTGACGTTGCGGCAGCGCACGCTCCACGTCGAGACCCAGTTCATGCCCGCGCCGGAGGAGAACGTCGAGGCCTGTTTCGAGTACCTGTTGCGATCCAACGCCGACCTCTATGGGCTGGCCTTCTGCATCGGAGCCGAGGAGGCGATCTATCTGGTCGGTCGTGCTCCGGCCGACGCGGTCGACGCCGAAACGCTGGACCGCTTGGTCGGCGGGGCGCTGGCGTGGACCGAAGAGCACTTCCGCAACGCCATGAGCATTGGGTACGCGTCCCGTTACCGCCACGGTCCGCGCGCAGGGTGAGCGAACTCGCCGGCAACTATTGCCGCTCCGTTAGCTCGTCGGTAAGGTGCCGAACGTCGGGCCCGAGGTGCGCGACGGCACCGTTCCTTCGGGGAAGTGGGAGCGATGCCTGACGGTTCCTCGGGCCCCGGCGCGTCTGGGCCGAGCGGCTCACGGACGGTTCGGACCGCACATCGACCGGCCTTCGGTCTGATCCTCTCGATCACGGTCACGGGCATCGTCGGCTCCACCATTGTCAGCCCGATAACGCCCGACATCGTCGCTGATCTCGGCGGGGGCGATCGCGCCATCGGGCTCATCGTCGCGGCGGTGGCCGCGCCGGGCATCCTGCTCGCCCCGATCATCGGCGTGCTGTCGGACCGCTACGGCCGGCGGGAAGTGGTCGTGCCCTGTCTCGTCATCTTCGGCGTGGCCGGGGGCCTTGCTGCGATGGCCCCGACCCTGGGCGTGCTGATCGGGCTGCGACTTCTGCAGGGCTTCGGCTCGGCCGGGCTCATCAACCTGGCGGTGACGATCATCGGAGACCACTGGGACGGGGTCGAACGGGCGCGGAAGATCGGCCAGAACGCGGCTGTGCTCACCTCGGCCATCCTCATCGCTCCTCCTCTCGGAGGGCTGCTGGGTTCGCTCTTCGGCTGGCGGGCTGCCTTCGTGCCGCTGTGGTTGGCCGTCGTCACCGGGGCAGTGCTCTGGCGGGCCCTTCCTCCCGGGGTCCGCCACGACGCATCTGTGGCCGACCAGATCCGAACCGCGCTTCCCTATCTCAAGACACTGACGGTGATCGGCGCCGTCGGCGCCGGGTTCATCACCTTCCTGTTGATCTTCGGGCTCTTTCTCACCGTCATGCCTCCTTTCCTGGCACGGGAGTTCGGCGCCTCGCCGGCCCTGCGGGGGCTGGTCGCCGGCGCCCCGGCCATCACCTCGACCATCGCCGCCCTCTCGCTGGGCCGGCTGCGGGGAGGGCTGAGGCCCAAGACGCTGGTGGCAGGGTCGGCGCTGTGCCTGGCCTTCGCCTTCGGGCTGATCTCGGTGGCACCGGCCATCTGGGTGGTGGTGCTGGCCGTGCTCGTATACGGGGTGGGCGAAGGGGTGATGATTCCGGTCCTGCAGGATGCCGTGGCGGGGGCGGCGCCGGGCCGAAGCCGGGGCGCCGTGGTCGCCCTTTTCGTCGGGTTCGTACGCATGGGACAGACCGCCGGGCCGCTGGTAGCCGCGCAGGGCCTGGCTTCTCTGGGCGCGCGCCCGACCTTCGCCATCGGAGCGGGCGTGGCAGGATGTCTCGGGTTGCTTGCCCCGCTGGGGGCCTGGCGGCTACTGTCAAGGCGGCCCCGCGGGGGGCCGGCAGACGGTGGGGCGGTGCCGGTAGCTCGTTGAGCTTTCGGATTTCCGAAGTTGTCCCCTGCCGTGCGGTACTCCAAACCGACGTATGACGCCGACCAGGACACCTACCCCGACCGTCTCCGGACAGCCGTCTCTGTCCCGCTCGCCCGGTGCCTCGCGCCGCGTGCGGGTCATCGGAGCCTTCCTGGCCCTGCTGCTCGCCGGTGCGCTGCTTCCCATGGACGGCGCAGGCGCCGACTCTCTCGCCGCCCAGCGCCAGCGCCGGGCGGCGCTCCGGGCCGAGAAGGCCAAGCTGGCCGCCCGGCTCGACACACTCAAGGCCTCCGACCGTGAGCTGGAGTCGGCGGTGGCCACCCTCGGGGCCCAGGTCAAGGCCACCCAGGCTCAGGCATCGGCCGCCCGAAAGGCCGTCGAAGCCGCCCGCCAGGCCGTAGCCGCAGCAGAGGCCGAACTCGCCCGTACGCAGGCTGAGATCGCCAAGATGGAGGCCGAGGTCAAGGCACGGGCTGTCGCCGCCTACGTCAGGCCCCAGGGTGACCTGATCTCTTCGGTCGCTACGTCGTCCGACCTGAACGAGGCCACCCGGCGCACCGCCTTCCTGTCCCAGGTAGCCAACCGCGGTCGCGACGTCGTCGACCGCCTGGGCGCCGCCCGGGAGGACCAGGAGATCCAGCAGGCCGCGGCCAAGAAGGCCCGCGAAGCCGCCGACGCCCGCAAGGCTGCGGCTGACGCCAAGGCGGCTCAGGCCGAAACCGCGCTGTTCGAACAGGCCCGGGCCAAGGCCGCCCTCGAAGGGCGCATGTCGGAGTACCAGTCGCAGATGGCAGCCATGGCTGCCAGCGACGCAGCGCTGTCGAGCATCATCCGCCAGCGCGAGGCCGAGTTCGCCGGCCGGGCGTCCCGATCCGGGGGCGGCGTCGTCGGCGGTGCCGCTTCGGCCGCCGGTCTGATCTGGCCCACGAGGGGCCGGGTGACCAGCGAATACGGCTACCGCTGGGGACGGATGCACCAGGGAATCGACATCGGGACGGGAACCGGCACGCCGATCGTCGCATCCAAGGGCGGCGAGGTCATCTTCGCCGGCACCCAGGGCGGCTATGGACGCACCGTGGTCATCGCCCACGGTGGCGGCTTCTCCACTCTGTATGCGCACCAGTCGTCGATCGCCGTCTCCGACGGAGCCAACGTCGACCGCGGCCAGGTCATCGGCTACGTGGGCAACACCGGCAACTCCACCGGCGCCCACCTGCACTTCGAGACCCGCGTCAACGGCTCCGCCCAAAATCCCCGCCGCTACCTCCCCTAGCCCCTCCGGGGTGCGGCTAGCTCGAGCCGAGCTCTTTGGAGCGGGCGGTGGCGGCTTTGACTGCGGCGACTACCGACCCGGGGAAACCTTCTTCGCGGAGCATCTGGAGCCCGGCCGCGGTGGTGCCGCCAGGAGACGTGACCGCTTCGCGTAACTGAGCCGGCGACTCGGCGGACCCCTCAAGCAGCCGGCCGGCGCCGATGACGGTCTGCCGGGCCAGCAGGCCGGCCACATCGGCGTCGAGCCCGGCCGCGATGCCGGCGTCCGCGAGGGCCTCAGTTAGCAAGAAGACATAGGCGGGCCCCGAGCCGGACAACCCGGTCACGGCGTCGAGCGCGGCCTCGTCCACCCGCACCACCTGACCGACCGCGCCGAGGATCGACTCGGCCCAGTCGAGATCGTCGGGCCCGGCCGCCGAGCCGGGCGCGATCGCGGCCGCCCCTGCTCCGACCTGGGCCGGCGTGTTCGGCATGGCCCGGACGACCGGCGTGCCCGCCGGCAGGTGCTTCTCCAGGCTCGCCGTCGTCACCCCCGCCGCGATGGACAGGACTCGCCCGCATCCCTGGGCGGCCACAGCCCGGCAAGCGTCGTCGACGTGTTGCGGCTTGACGGCGACGACGACCCCATCGGCGGCTCCGGC
This sequence comes from Actinomycetota bacterium, assembly GCA_019347775.1. Lineage (GTDB taxonomy): Bacteria > Actinomycetota > Acidimicrobiia > Acidimicrobiales > JAHWKP01 > JAHWKP01. Next base: position 12,189 of record JAHWKP010000007.1, read on the forward strand.
CGTCTCGACCACCCCGACGCCGGGGAACTGCGCCGAGAGCGCGGCCCGGCGACCGGCGTCGGGCTCGACCACCCCCAACTCGCCCGGAGATCGGCCGGCCGACAGCAGGCCGGCCAGGAGGGCCTCGCCCATGCGCCCTCCGCCCACGATCAGAAGCGGTACCCGTGCCATGGCCCGATCTTCGCACCAGTCCCACGATCACCAGAAGTCCCAGTGGCAAGACCAGCCCCACCCGGGTACAGTCGGTATCAAGCGGAGAGGGGGTGTCCCAGCTGGAACCCACAAATTATTCAGGGGCCCGATTCCTTACGGTCGCGGAAGTCGCCGATCTCGTGCGGGTCTCGAACATGACCGTGTATCGGTTGATCCAGCAGGGCGAGTTGCCTGCGATCCGGGTCGGCAGGTCCTACCGGATCAAGTCCGAAGACGTCGACCGCCTACTCGCCGCGCAATACCAGTCGGCGGGTTAAGGCCTGCCAGCAGCATCGGCGAGACTCCGGGGGTGGCACGCCCCTACGACACGATCTCGTTCCTGTCCGACTACGGGACGGGTGACGAATTCGTCGGTGTCGTCCATTCAGTCGTCCGCTCGATCGCGCCGCACGCCACCGTCGTCGACATCACCCATGGCGTAGCCCCTCATGACGTGCGCGCCGGCGCCCTCACCCTCGTGCGGGCCTGTCAGTACATGGTCCCCGGTGTGGTTCTCGCCGTGGTCGACCCCGGCGTAGGCACGGAACGCCGAGGTGTGGCCGTCGAAGTCGGGGAGGGCGCGTCGGTCCTGGTCGGGCCGGACAACGGCCTGCTCGCTCCCACGGTCGCCATGACCGGCGGCGCCGGGCGATGCATCTCGCTGATCGACGACAAGTACCACCTCGAGTCGGCCGGAGCGACCTTCGCCGGCCGCGACATCCTCGGGCCGGTCGCCGCCCACCTGTGCAACGGAGTGGACATGGCCGAGTTCGGAGAACCCATCGACCCGGTCAGCCTGCTGCCCGGGGTCGTGCCCTTGTCGCAGACCGACGAGAAGACCGGCGCGATCCGCGCCGAAGTGCTCTGGGTCGACCGCTTCGGCAACGCCCAGCTCAACGTCGGCCCCGAGGACGTGGCCGCCTGGGACGAGCGCATCTCGGTGAAGTGGTCGGACCAGACCCGCACCGCCAAGCGCACCAACAACTACGCCGATCTCGGCCACGGACAACTTGGCTTGGTCCTCGACTCCTACGGCTTGCTCGCGCTGGCCTTCGACCGCCGCCCGGCCGCCGACGAGCTGCATCTGCGTCCCGGCGACGGCGTGATGTTGTCGGAGGCCACGGCGTGAGGAGGGGCACGACGATCGTGCTGGCGATCCTCCTGATCGCCATCTTCGCCGCCGCCATCATCCAGCTTTTGCTCGCTCGCTGATCGTGCTGACCTAATTCGGCCGCCCACTGCGGCGGAAGCCGTGGTACTGTGCAATGCGTGGTAGCCACCTCTCCAGCATTGGACACATCCCAACTACTCAAAGGCGTCCTCGACATCGCTGTCCTCGCCGTCGTGCGCGATGAGGACGGATACGGCTACGACGTCGTCCGGCGCCTTCGAGCGCGGGGGCTCTCTGACGTCGGCGATGCCTCCGTCTACGGCACGCTCCGACGGCTGTATCAGAGCGGCGCGCTCACGTCCTACGTGGTCCCCAGCGAATCCGGCCCGCACCGCAAGTACTACGCCATCAACCGCGTCGGGCGTGACTTGCTCGCCAATTCCGCCAAGGCGTGGCGGGAGTTCTCCGAAACCATCGACAACGTGCTGGCAGCCGACGAGGAGGCAGCGTGACGATCATGACGAACACGACCCGGGAAGCCGAGGAGTACCTCGACGCCGTGCGCGCCGAGCTCGCCGACCTTCCCGAAGAAGAGCGTGGTGAGCTGCTCGAAGATCTGGCCCAGCACCTGACCGATATCGCGGCAGATGAATCCCGTGCCGACGTACCGCTCAAAGACCTGCTCGGTGCTCCGGCCGACTACGCGAGCGAACTTCGGACCGCAGCCGGCTTGCCGTCCAAGGACAGTCGTAGGCGGATGAAGGTGCCGCGTCCGGATGTGAGTGCGTGGCTCAACAACTCGTCACTCGGCCAATGGGTGAATGGACCCGCCGGTCAGCGTCTCCTCGGGCCGAGCCTGTCGCTATTCCGTGAGCTACGGCCGGCATGGTGGGTGTTGCGTGGGGTCTTGCTGGTCGCGGTCTTCTCATGGCCTGCCACCGGCCATCCCATCCCTGAAGTATTCGGAAGCAGGATGTTCGGGCTCCTTCTCATCGGCGGCGTTGTCGCGCTCTCCGTCAAGGTGGGCCGGCTGGGATATGGAGGGTGGAAGCGCCTCGTCGTCGTGGTGGATGTCTTTGTGGTGCTGCTTGCGCTGACCGTGCCAGGTCCCCCGACGACCAGTCAGGTCCTCTGGCTGGACAGGCCTTCAAACTGGGACATCGTGGCCACGCACCTCGGACCGGTTACCAATATCTATCCGTACGACGCGCAGGGACGACCCCTCGACAACGTCTTGCTTTTCGACCAGGAGGGACGACCCTTCCGGGTCGCGCGGCAGGAGCAGTGGCCGGACGGGTGCGATCGCGTACCGACCTATCCGCATACAGCCGATGGACGACCGATCGAGTTCAGCTATCCCGTCAATTACACGCTCGACTTGGAGCCCTTCGCGTCGCTGCCGGAGGAGCACCGCGCTCTTCTCGAGAAGCGCATGGCAGACCAGTGTCAGCAGATCCCGCGACCGTTAGTGCCGTTGCCAACCTTTCCGCCGGAAGTGACGACGGAGGTCGAGCCAGCAACCGAGCCCGAAGCCCCGCCGGAGGACGCGCCTCAAACCGCTCCCTAGGGGAGCAGGTGCTCCTCGATGGTGTTGGCGATGATGGCGGCGCCCTTGGGGGCGAAGGCGATGGTCCAGTGATTGGTGTCGGGGAGGATCCCCAGGTTCACGATGTCGGTGCCGTCGATCAGCGGATCCACAACCGCATCGGGTAACAGGGGAGTCTCCTCGTTCAGGACTCCCCGGGCGGCGCGGATGAGCCACGTCGGGCACTTCATGCGCTTGAAGTCGCTTCCCCGTTCGGTCTTCAACAGATCCACGGAGTACTCCATCACCGCGTCGGCCGACACGCAGGTCTTGTACTTGTCGCCTTCGGGAACGAGGTCGTACCTGAAGAACGCCTCGAAAGCGTCACTCCAGTTGTCCTTCAGCGCCGGGTGCACCCGCCAGTAGTCCAGGTAGGCCTCGGGTGAGTCGAACCGCATCGACAGTCGTTCGATCGACGGGCCGAGGAGCGCCTTGATGTAGGAGTCGACGTCGAAGTCCGGTGGCGTCGGAAGCGTGATCCCTCCGTCGATCAGCAACACGGACTCGACCCTGTCGGGGTGCAACGCAGCGGCGGTGGCCGAGATGTAGGCGCCCATCGAGTGGCCGGCCAGCCGCATCCTCTCCACGCCGATGTGATCGGCCAAGGAGACGAGATCGTCGGCGTAGGCGGCAGTGTCGTACGGTCCCGGCAAGTCCGAGCTGCGGCCTCGACCTCGCACGTCCGGAGCCACTACACATGCGCGATCTTCCAACTCGGGTCCGACGAGCGCGAAGTTCAGGTGACTGGCGGTGATGCCGTGCACGCCGAACACGACGGGATCTTTCGGGTCACCCCACCGAGCCGCATGCGCCGTACCGCCGCGTACCGGGAAGTCGAAGGTCTCATATTGGGTCATGGCAGCTCCATCCGCTTGGTGCCGCCATTCAGGGCAGCTCCATATCCGATAGTTGGTCGCGCAGGACCTTCTTGTCGAGCTTGCCGACGCTCGTCTTGGGGATCTCGTCGACGATCACCAACTCGTCCGGCAACCACCACTTGGCCACCTTGTCGGACAGGAACTCACGAACCGACTCGAGCGTCGGGATAGTTCCGGCCACGGGCACGACAACGGCGACAGGACGTTCGTCCCACTTGGCCGAGCGCACGCCGACCACCGCAGCATCCGCGACTTCGGGGTGTCCCAGAAGGCACCCCTCCAGATCGACCGACGAGATCCACTCGCCGCCGGACTTCACCAGGTCCTTGGCCCGGTCGACGATCCGGAAAAAGCCGTCGGCCTCCATCGTGGCCATGTCGCCGGTGCGAAGCCACCCGTCGGCGAAGCGGTCGTCTCCCTCCTCGGATCGGAAGTAAGCCGACGCGATCCACGGCCCCCGCGTCTGCAACTCTCCGACGGTCTGGCCATCCCGGGGGCACACGGAGCCATCCTCACCGACGACCCGCGCCTCGAGCCCCGGCAGGATCGTGCCCGTGCGCTCCTTGACGTCGATCAATGCGTTGCCAATCACCCCACGGTGCCTCCGCCGGGGCCGCGACGCGCATGCCAGCGGACCGGTCTCGGTCATGCCCCAGACCTGCAGGTAGTCGACCCCCGCCTCTTGGTACGCCTCGATCAGAGGCCGAGGCGACGCCGACCCACCCACAAAGATGAGCCGCAGCGAGGAGATGTCCGCCTCGCCGCTCTTCACGAGGGGGAGCAAACTCTTCCAAATCGTCGGCACGCCGGCGGCCACGGTCACGTTCTCGTCGGCGATGAGGCGGGCGAGAGTCTCCGGCGACGAATCGGAGCCGTGCAGCACCAGCTCTGCTCCTGTGAACGGGGCGGAGTAGGGAAGCCCCCAACCGAAGGCATGGAACATCGGGACCACCGGCAACACGCGGTCGGACTCCGACAGACCGATGGAGTCAGTCATGCACGTGGCCATCGAGTGCAACCACATGGCGCGATGGCTCGAGAGCACACCCTTGGGCATGCCGGTCGTCCCCGACGTGTAACACAGGCCGCACGCCGCGCTCTCGTCGATCTCCGGAAGGGACTCAAGAGGCGCGGCGGCCGCGACAAGTTCGTCGTGGTCGAGCAACTCGTCAATTCCCGGCACACGGTCCGGACTCTCACCCATACGAACCCAGGTCCGCACGCAGTCGAGCTTCGGGGCCACCTCGCCCACGCGCTCGACCAGCTCGCCGTCCACGAACATCACCTGGTCGTCGGCGTGGTCGACGATGTAGGCGATCTGTTCGTCGAACAGCCGGACGTTCACGGTGTGGAGCACCGCCCCAACAAGAGGAACCGCGAAGTACAGCTCCATGTGGCGCGACGAGTTGAAGGCGAAACTGCCGACCCGGTCGCCGGTCTTCACTCCCAGGTCATCGACGAGGGCGCGGGCAAGGCGACGGATCCGCTCCGCCAACTCCCCGTAGGTCGTGCGCCCTCCTTCGATGTGGGGCGAGACGACCTCTCCGTCGGCGTAGACCGACTCCATCCGGTCGAATATCCCGGCGATGTTCAGCGGCGTCGGCTGCATGAGCCCGGGGATAGTCATTCGTCCACCTTCTTCATCTCGCGGGGTATCAGGGCAAGAACGAGAAAGGCGGCCTGAGCGGGCACTCGGGGGTCGAACCCGGTTAGCTCGGCCACCCGGCGCAGCCGGTACGACACGGTGTTGGCGTGCACCGACTCCTTGCGAGCCGTCTCCGGCACCGAACCGGTCGAAAGGAAAGTCTTCAGCGTCGAGGTGATGAGCCCGCCGTGGTCGCGCCCTTCCAAAGCGCCGACCACGCGGGCTCGCAGCGCCGTGCTCGCGCCGGGTGCGCCACACAGCAACTGCTCCAAGAGCAGGTCTTCGGGCCCGAACCGCCCTGCGCTTATCCCCGCCGCATGAGCCGCCGACATCAGCGATTCCACGCCGGCCACCTCCCGGGCCAACTCCAGACCGGGGGGAGCGGGGCGACCGAAGGTCACCAGCGCGCCGGGAGCACGCCGGGCCAGCATCTCCAAGTCTTTGCGCCCGGCGGGGGCGGGCAGCAGCAGCAGCACGCCCGCGCCGCGCGGCCCCGCGATGGTGCCTCGGGGCGCGTCTTCGGCCAGAACGTCGATGCGTCCCGCTGCCCCCTCCCCGACCAAGAGGGCGGGTACGTAGGCGTGAGCCAGCACCGTCGCGAAGCGAATGGCCGTGGCGGTTATCTCCGCCGCGTCCGCCGCGGCCAGTACGGCCTCGAGCAGCTCACGCCGCCGGGCGTCGAGCCGGCGCAGGTGATCGTGGCTGGCGGCGAGATAGGCGGCAGCGGCCACCGATGCCGCCCGGTCGACGAAGTCCATCCACTTGGCACCCAACTCGGCCAGCGCGCCCTGTTCCTCCGGCCCGGTCGCGGCCACCACCGCGTCCCACACGACGCGTCCCGCCAAGCGGTAAACGTGAAGCATCGGCTCGAGCGGCACTCCCATCTCGAGCCGCCGGCGGCCCATGTCGGTGAGCTCGGCCACGGCCGCGATCTCGGGCTCCTTCGAAGCCAGGATCGGCCAGAAGAACGCCTCCACGAGCCGACGAGAAACCGGCAGTACCTCGGTCGCCATCACCTCCGGCGCGAGGGCGGCGTATTCCGGGACGCCCTGGCGGTAGGCCTCGCCCATTCGGGCAACCACGCCGTCGAGATCGTCGAGCACCCGTTGGGCGACGACCTGCACCGGGCGAACTTCACCGGGCGGCAGCGGCACCACGTTCGTCACCGGCCCGTGGCCCTTCTCTTGGCGGGAGCCTTCTTGGTCACCGTCTTCTTCCTCGCTGGAGCCTTCTTGGCCGAAGCCTTCTTTGCTGCGGCTTTCTTCTTGGCAGGCGCTTTCTTGGCGGCCGCCTTCTTCTTTGACGCTGTCTGGCGCTTGGTCGGCGGCCTCTTCGCGGCGGGACTCGTATCGCCGGGCACTTTCGTCGGAACCCTCCCGGCGACCGATGCCGTGAGGAGGCGACCGATCCCCAGCAGCTCGGCCAAGTCGGCGTGGTCGACGTCGTCGCTCGATGCGTCGTGGACGACGACGCCTTGGCGCATGACCAGGATCCGGTCGGCGAGGTCCAGGGCGAAGCGGGTGTTCTGCTCCACCAACAACATCGTCACGCCGGTCTCACGCGTCGCTTCGAGCGTGTCGACCAGACCGGCCGACACGAGCGGCGACAGGCCCGCGGTCGGTTCGTCGACCAGCACGATGCGAGGTCCTCCCATAAGCGCTCGCCCGACGGCCAGCATCGCCTGCTCTCCGCCCGACAAGCTCCCCGCCAGCTGACCCCTGCGCTCGGCCAGCCGCGGAAAACGGTCGAGCACGCCGGCGAGAGCACCGTCGTAGGCCGACGGGTCGCGGCGCCGCAGTAGATAAGCACCGAGCCGGAGGTTCTGCTCGACGCTCAACTCGCCGAAAACGTGGCGTCCCTGCAGCACATGGCCCATACCGCGCGAGACCCGCTGTTCGGGTGAGATGCCGGTGATGTCCTCTCCGTCGAGACGCACACTGCCGCCGCGAGCCGGCAGCAAGCCGGCGAGAACCTTGAGAGTGACGCTCTTGCCCGCGCCGTTCAATCCGAGGATGGCGACGACCTCGCCCGAGGCGACCGACACGTCCACGCCGTGTAGGACGGTGGCCGCGCCGAAGCCTGCCCGTAGCCCCTTCGCCTCGAGGGTCGCTCCTCCGGTGGTTGCCATCAGCCGGCCGCCGGGACGGGCGCGCCGAGATACGCGTCCACGACGTCGGTTCGAGCGATGACGTCGGTGGGCGAGCCGTGGGCGAGCGTGGCTCCGCTGGCCATCACCCACACCTCGTCGCAGACGTCCATGACGAGCGGAATGTGGTGCTCGATGATCAAGATGGTGCGGCCGAGCTCGTCGCGTAGCTGGCGCAACCGCAGGGCGAGGCTCTCGATCACGCCCGGAGCCATGCCGGCCGAGGGCTCATCCAACATGAGCAGGTCCGGGGCGTTCATCAACGCGCAGGCGATCTCAACGATCCGCTGCTGACCTCCCGACAACTGGTTGATGGGGCGCTCGGCGAACTCGGCGAAGCCGATGGCTTCCAGTGCTTCGGTCGCCCTTGCTTCCAGCTCCGCTTCCGTGCGTCCGGCCCGCGGCAGATAGGCCAGCGACGACAACAGCCCGTATTCGGCCTTGGCGTGTTGTGCCAGCAGCAGGTTCTGGTGGACCGACAGGCGCTTGGCCAATCCGACCAGCTGGAAGGTCCGCCCGAGCCCGGCTTGGGCTCGCTGGTGCGGACCCATATGGCCCATGTCCTCGCCCCGCAGCTTGAACACTCCGGCGTGAGGTGAGTTGAACCCGGAGATCGAATTGAAAAGGGTCGTCTTTCCGGCGCCGTTGGGCCCGATGAGCCCGACGATCTTTCCTTCCGGCACAACCAGGTCGGCCCCGTCGACAGCTTTCACCCCGCCGAAACTGACGTGGACGTCACGGACCTCAAGAAGCGGGGTGCCGACCGTTGGCCGAGGCGAGTCGGAAACCGGCAGCGGCAGGGCGGCGAGATCGGGAAGCGGTTGGGTCGCCTCGTCGTCGGTCTCGCCGGCGCGCCGGGCGGCGCGGACCTCTTTCTTCTCGCGGACCTCGAGGATGGCCCCCGCCACTCCTCCGGGATGGCGAGCCATGGCGAAGATCAGCAGGGCCGAGCCCAGGATCAGGTCCCACCCTTCAATGGCCCGCAGCAGTTGAGGCACCACCCCGAAGCTCGCAGCCGCGACCACCACGCCGACCCGGCTGCCGAGCCCGCCGATGACGACGAAGGCCACG
>JAHWKP010000080.1 GCA_019347775.1 Actinomycetota bacterium
GGCGCGTCCGGATCCAGCAGACGCGTGACGTCACGGCCTCGCAGGGCGCCGTCAGCGGTGCGTGGCTGGGGACGCTGGCCGGGCTCTTCGTGGCCCAGCCGATCCTCGGAGCCGCGCTCGGCGCTGCCGCGGGTGGGCTGTTCGGCAAGCTGCGCGACCACGGCATCGACGACGGCGAGATGAAGCAGCTCGGCGAGGAGCTGCAGGACGGCGAGGCGGCCCTGTTCCTGCTGATCGAGTCGCGGCGGGCGGCGCGGACCGCGCCTGACGGATCGATGGTGTTGCTGGCTGAGCAAGACCGCGCCTTGTGGGATCGAGATTTGATCGTCGAAGGCCAGGGGCTCGTGCGGCGATGCCTACGTCGCAACGACCCTGGGCCGTATCAGATCCAGGCGGCGATCAACGCGGTGCACAGCGACGCGATCCGAGCCGAGGACACCGACTGGACGCAGATCCTGCGCCTCTACGACCAGTTGCTCATCTTCGTGCCGACGCCGATCGTCGCGCTGAACAGAGCAGTCGCTCTGGCCGAGGTCGAGGGGGTGGATGCGGCGTTGGCCGTCGTCGACGAGCTCGACCTCGGCGGCTTCCACCTTTTCCACGCCACCCGCGCCGATTTGCTACGCCGCGCTGGACGGCGGGGCGAGGCCGCGGCGGCCTACCAGGCCGCGCTGGCGCTAGCCGGGAACGCGGCGGAGCGCTCCTTGCTCGAACGTCGGCTTGCAATGATGGGCCCATGACGAGAGATGTCGAGCGGAACTATCCGATCCCGGAATTCGTTGCGAAGCTGCGGCGGCTCGCCGACGCGCTGGAGTCAGGCAGGAGCTTTCGGATCCAGGTCGCGGGGGAGCGCTTCCGGGTTCCGAAGCGGGCTGAGGTCAGTGTCGAGCACGAACGCGAGGACGACGAGGAAGAAGTCGAGTTCCAGTTGAAGTGGAAGCTGGCCGACCTCGAAGACGACGCCGGAGACGAGACCGAGGTCTGATCGCCCTCGGAGTAATCCTCTCTCCCCACGTCAATGAGGTTCTCATACCGCCCGGCAATCCCTACGTGTCAACATCGGTGATTGCCCATACGGCGTCGATAGAGGGAGTGACATGACGGAACCAACGGATCCGACTGAACCGGTACCGAGGACTGAGCGCGTATCAAGGACTGAGCGAGTAGAAGAGTCCGATCCTGTAGCCGCGGAGCGAGCGTGGTGGCAGAACGCGTGGCTCATAGTCCCTATCGCGATCATCCTGATGATCGTGCTGATCGCGTTGTTCACCAACCGCCCCGAGCCTGCCCGGCTCGACACCGACGACGAAACGACAACGACCCAGCGCGAAGACGATGAGGTTGTCGTGCCTACCGAGCCCGACGTCGCCACCACGACCACCACCACTCCGCAGGAAACCACCACCACGGAGCAAGCGGCCTGGCAGGAAGTCACCCGCCTCGAGGGCACCTCACAGAAGCGCGGCGATGTTTTCACGCTCCCGGAAGGCGACGCCCGGCTGCGCTACGAGAGCAGGGCCGACGTCTTTTCTGTGTACGTCGTGGACGAGGGCGACACGGTGGACGAGTCAGGTGCCGTGCCCGAAGTGACCTGCGCTGAGGAGTGCGCCGACGAGACACGCCTGGCCAAGAGCCCGGGTAAGTATTACCTCGAGGTCGATGCCTCCGGCGGAGCGTGGGTCGTCGTCGTCGAAGTCCTCGCCTAGCGACCCCCGGTAGCGCGCAGCGCAGCGACTCGAGGAGGCATCGTCATGACCGGGCGGGTTTGGGCGGAACGAGTGGCCCGTTGGGGCGTGATCGTGGTCGTGGTGGCCGGTGTCGTTGCCGTCGCCAGCGGACTCGCGCTGGTGTGGTCTCCGGACCTTCCGGACGCACCGCCAGATGCGTGTCCGGATCCGCCGTGCTTCGGCCTCGACCTGGGTGGCGCATCACCGTTGCTCTTGCTGCTGTTGATGGCTCCTCTCCTACTGCTCGGGGTGTCGCTGCTGATGGGAGGACTCTCGCTGCTGCTCAGCCTCGTGGCTGCGGTACGGGGCCATGGACGCCGTGTGCTGGCGGTAGGCGTCGCCGCTGTGGTGGGCCCGCTGGTCGTCCTGGTCGGCGGCGAGGTTCTCCCGCACCTGCTCAACCCTTGTGCTCTCCCCGATCTGGCTGGGATGGAGCCACCCGGCTTTTGTGTCCGCACCCCGGAGGGGGTCGATGTGCCGGACGACTGGCATGCCCTGGATCACGCGCTGGTCGGATTCCTACCGTTGTCGTTGGCACTGGCGTGGTGGTGGAAGCGGCGGGAGCCGACCGCAGCCGCCCCCCCTCCCCAATAGTTTTCCGCTACCAGGGGGCGCATCCATGGAGAATGGCGACGGTGAGTCGGCCTGTAGGCGGGGTTCTGTCCGGCGCCTCACGGCGCCGGGGTGGCCATCCATCTAAGCGGTCCACCTGGGACATTGGGCGGGCACGCCGTCCCTCTCGACCTTGCTCCGGGTGGGGTTTACCTAGCCGCCCGAGTCACCCCGGGCGCTGGTGCGCTCTTACCGCACCGTTTCACCCTTGCCTGTGGGGCTTGCGCCCCCATCGGCGGTCTGCTTTCTGTTGCACTTTCCAGCGGGTCACCCCGTCTGGCCGTTAGCCAGCACCCTGCCCTTTGGAGCCCCGACCTTCCTCGACGTGGTCAAGCCACGCCGCGGCCACCCGGCCGACTCACCATCAGTTCAATTGTCCCACGGTGGGGCGGTCGAACCGCCCCACCGTCTGTGGACGTCAGAACTGGATGATCGCGCCCTCTGGGGCGTCAGCGGTGTCAGCCGTGAGCGTAAATACGCCCGTGCGGCGCTGCGCGATCACGTACAGCTTGCTCCATTCCGAGCCTGAGACCGGAGGTGCTTCTGCCTTCTTGAAATCCGCGTCCAGGGTTGCCATGGGAGCCTCGATGATCACGGCCTTGGCCTCGCGGTTGATCTCAGCCTTGCAGTCCTTGCACTCCATCTTCGCGCCCCCTGTGGCCGTAGCCGAAAGCGAGAAGTTCTGCGCGCCTAGGGGGTCCTCGCCCACGATGAACCAGTAGTTGACCGCGGCGTGGGTGAAGGCGAAGCGGAAGTAATAGCCGGTCGAGTACGTGGGGCGCCCGGCAGCCATCTCGGGCAGCTCTGCTGTCCAGACGAGCTTCCCGTCGACGGTCTCGATGGTGACTTTGGTGATGTCGAACGCCGGGTCATTCGGCAGCGCATCTGTGCCGATCGCGAGGTCTTTGGCGTCGCCGGCCTCGTCCTCCCAGGTCAAGCTGGCAGCGTTGGCCGGGCTACCGGCCAACAGCACGCCGATAGCGGTGAACCCTACGAGGAGGGCGCGTACAGAACGGTTCTTCATGGGATGGATGCTCCTTGGGACGAGGCGAGCGGCGGGGCTTTCCGCCGTACGGTGATACTACGACGCCGAGGGCCGCCTTTCCTGCCGGGTCGGCCGAAGAAACCCCTGGTTGAACCTCCCAGGCGGCAGGATCAAAGGGTGAAGGCGGTGCCCTCAGGCGCCGCGGCGATGTCTGCGGTCAGGGTCGCCGTGATGTAGCGCTGGGAAATGACCTCGGGAGCCGTGACTTCCTCACCCGGGGCTGCATCCGCGTATTCGCCCGCCTTCAGGACCTCCGTGAGCGACGACAGAGGCGCCGTGGCGACTACGCGCTTGCCCTCGCGGTCGATCACTCCGGTGCAGTCCTTGCACTCCACTGCAGTGTCGCCAGGGCCCCGGAACTCGAAGTGTTCGCCGCCCTGCCATTCGCCTACGCGGAAGTAGAACTCCGTACCGGCGACGGTGAAGTAAAGCCGGAAGAAGTACCCGTAGGCGGGCGAGGGGTGGCCCTCGGTCATCTCGGGCACCACGGCCTCGTAGGTGAAGTTGGTGCCGTCGGAAGCCAGCGTCACGGTCGTGATGTCGAACGCCTTCTCGTTCGGCGTTCCGGGGACAACGAAGAAGTAGGTAGCGTCACCCTCCTCGTCTTCCCAGCTCACGCTGGCGGCGTTGGCGGGAGTAGATCCGAGCAGTAGGCCGATGGCCGTAAATGCTACGAGAAGGGCTCTTACCGAACGGTTCCTCATCGAAGGCTCCTTGGAGTCAGATTGGGGGCGGATTTCGACCGTCACTATGATCCTACGCCGCCGACCGCCCGGAGTCCTGCTGAGTCGTCGGAGTCGGCGAATCGAACCCCGTCTCTAGCTGCCGATCCGGCGATCTTCGCCCGTCTGCGATAGTCGGGGCGTGCGGCGGGCAGTCCTGGCAACGATTACCACCCTTGCGGTGCTCGCCGGGCCGACGGCCCAAGCGACCCCCTTCGCCACTCCTATAACCAGAGTCGCCGTGCTCGACCGGACCACTACCTCCCTCGAGATTTCCCGGCTCGGATGGGACACGGCTCCGCACGTGTTGCTCGCCACGAGCGCCGACTTCCCCGACGCCCTGGCCGCCACCGCCCTGGCCGCTTCCCTCGATGCGCCGCTGCTGTTGTTGCCCGCCGGATTCGTGGACGAGGCGATCTTCGCCGAGCTCAGCCGCCTGCGCGTCCAGGCGGTCACGATCCTCGGCGGACCAGATGTCGTCACGCCCCAAGCCGAGACCGAACTCGCGAGCCGCGGCATCACCGCCCGGCGGATCGCCGGAGCCAACCGTTACGCCACCGCCGCTTCGGTTTCTCTCGCAGCGGGACGATCGCCGAAGGCCCAGGCCGTGGTCGCCTCGGGCGAGTTCTTCGCCGACGCCCTGGCCGCGGGCTCGTTGGCCGCCGGTCCCGATCGGCTTCCTGTGCTCCTGGCCTCGATGAACGACGTCCCCGACGTGACCATGGCGGCGCTGGCCGAGCTGGGCGTGGCCGAGGTCATGCTCATCGGCGGCACGGGGATCCTGGCTCCCTCTGTGGAACAGGAGCTCGTCTCGGCCGGCCTGCGGGTGGCCCGCTTCGCCGGCCCCGACCGGTTCGCCACCAGCGCCCGGGTGGCCACCGACGCTTTCGCCCGTCGGGGGCCGGAGAACGTCCCCTTGGTGATGGCGGCGGGCACTACCTTCCCCGACGCTCTCGCCGCCGGGCCGCTGCTGGCCCGGATCGGTGGGGTCCTGCTTCTCCTGCCGCCCAACGATCTCGGACTCGATCCCGAGGGCGTGCGATTCGTGGGCGACCGGCTCGGCCGCCTCACTAATCCCTTGCTCCTCGGCGGCACGGCGGCGGTAAACGGCATCGTCGAATGGCAGATGCGCTCTGTTCTCGCCGGCGACGCGGTGCCGGCAGCGGCCTTCGGCGACGGCCTGTACCGACTCGACGGTGGATTCCCGCCCGGCACCTACCGCACCTTGGGATCCGCAGCCGGCTGCTACTGGGAACGGCTACGGGGTTTCTCGGGCCATCCCAGCGACATCATCGCCAACGACCTGGCCAACGAGACCATGATCGTGACGGTCCTGCCGTCGGACGCGGCATTCCGGGTTTCGGGCTGCAGCCTCTGGACGGCAGATCTCACGCCGGACGAGATCGCCAGAACTTCGGCCGACCGGCTCGCCGACGGCACCTGGCTGGTAAATACCGAGGTGCAACCCGGCATGTGGACGGCGTCGGGCGGAACGACCTGTTACTGGGAGCGCGTCTCGGGCTTCGGCGGTGAGCTGAGCGAGGTCATCCAATCGGGCACCTCGCCGACCGTCACCGTCGAGGCCGGCGATCTGGGCTTCAAGTCCCGGCGCTGCGGAACCTGGTCCCTCACCGGCTGAGCACCTACAGCTCGATCAGCTCGGCGCCTTCGAGATCGCGGTAGCGGTCGGGATCGCAGGTGAGCACGATCACCTGGCAGCCGCCGGTGGCCTCTGACAGAACCCGGGTGATGCCCCGGCGCCGCTCGGGGTCGCTGAACCCGAGCGTGTCGTCGAGCACCAGGGGAGCGCCGGCGCCGTCGCGGGCAGCCAGCGAGGCGCACGCCACCCGGCCGATCAGAGCCAGCTGCTCGCGGGCGCCGGCCGACAGGTCCGCCACCGGCACGGTCGAGCCGTTGAGCCGGCGCTTGGCGACGGTGAGGTCGTGGTCCATCTCGACCGAGAAGCTCGGTCCGAGCAGGGTGCGCCCCAACTCCTCGATGCGGGTACGGAACGGGTCGCGGTAGGCCATCTCCGCGTTCTTGCGGTGGTGATCGAGAACGGTCCACAGCCGGTTAGCCGCCCCCGCCCGTCGCTTCTCGCGCTCGGCCTCGGCGACGGCCGCGTCCCGCGCTGCCAGCGCGTCCTGGAGCCGGGTGTGGAGCCCCTGGTCGCTCATCAACCGGGCTTTGGCGGCCAGGCCCGCCAACTGTTCGCGGGCGTCGTCGCGCTGGCGTTCGAGATCGGCCAGCTTGCGCTCGAGGGCGTCCACTCGGTCGACGATCGAGTCGGTGCTCAGCTCCTTGACCGCGAACTCGGCGCCGTCGAGCGCCCTCCGCGCAGTAGCGGCAGTCGCCTGGCTCTCGGCCAGCGTGGCGTCGAGGGCTGCGTCTTCGGTTGCGGACCGGGCCTCGGCTAGAGCGGCCTCCTCCCGGGCGACCGCCTCGCGCGCCGCGGCCAGCAGAGCGACGGCCTTCTCGTGCCGGGCGTTCAGCGCGTCGAGCGCGGACCCCGCCTCGTTGGCCTTGCGTTCCAATTCGGTCGCGGCTGATCGCGCTTCGGCGGCGGCTTCGGCCGCCGCGAGCGCTTGGCTGCGGGCCTCCTCGGGAGAGATCGTGGTCTCGCGGGGTTCCAGGGCTGCCAGTTGCCCCTCGACGTCGGCGATGGAGGCGTCCAGCCGCTCGGCGATCGCCTGTTCCTGAGCGCGGGCTTCGACGCCGAGGCGCTCGACCACCTCGCCCGGTGACAGAGAGATACGGAGCACGCCAGGGACTTCGATCGTGCCGGCGCGGTCGACCGAGAGATCCAGACGCTCGCCGCGCGGGAGGGCCCGACTGGTTCCGTCGACCAGAACCGTGGTGTCGGAAAGGGCCTCGATCTCGGCGGACGGAATGGAGGTGTCCTGCTCGGCGCGGGACCGAGCCAGCGCCGCCTCCCGCTGGGACTTCATGAGATCGAGCTGTTCCGACAGTTCGGCGACCTTCAGTTCGGCCGCCGCCTTCTGCGCTATCGCCGAGAGTTGGTCGGACTTGAGGGTCGCCGCCTCCGCGGCGCGGGTCGCTTCGTCGACCAGCGCAGCCGCCTGAGCCCGCGCCGGCGCCTCGCCCTCATCGGCGGCCGCCACGCCGTCAGCCTGCGCGGTCAATTGCGCGACGCGCTCGGTCAGCTCCTGTCGCTTGGCCACGGCGGCCTCGGCCGTCTCCAGCCGGGCCTCGGCCGCTTCGGCCCGCACCGCGGCCTGCGCCAGCGCCTGCTCGGCCGCCTTCTGAAGGACCGGGTCGAAGGTCGTCTCGATCTCGACATCGGCGGATTCCAGCAGGTGCAGGAAACGATCCTGCGCGCCCTCCTCCATGATCCAGTCGGCGAAGGCGCCGCCGGCGCGCGCCGCCGCGCTGTCGCTGAGCACGGCGGGGTTGGCGAGCGCTTCGATCGTCTCGGCCTGGGTGAGGTGTCCCTGCTCCTCCATCAGGCGGATGATGACGCTGGCGCGCCCCTGCGCCTGGGCGAGGTCGTTGGTCGGGGCGTAGCGGGACGGCGCGCGAAGAAGCCCGGCCAGCATCGCCGCCTCGGCCGGGCCGACGATGCGGGCCGACTTGCCGAAATAGCGCTGCGCCGCCGCCTCGAGCCCGAAGGTCCCGGCGCCGAGATAGACGCGATTGAG
>JAHWKP010000081.1 GCA_019347775.1 Actinomycetota bacterium
CGCCGCCTCGTTACCGGGCTGTTCCTGACTGCGCTCCTGGGCGGTCGTGGAACGCCTGCCGAGGAGGTGCCCAGCGGGAGCACCACGCCCGCTGCGCCCGGGGCGGAGTAGGAGCACTCCCTCCTTCTCCTCTCTCGCCCCGCGGCGGCGCTGTCCTGGGAACGCCCCGGCTTAAAGGCCGCCCAGGCTCACTTCGCCGATCACGAGGCTGACACCGGCGGTAGGCCCAAGCCAGCGCAGGTCGCCGCCGACTGCGGTCACCTCGAAGGTTCTAGCCACAGGTATTGCACGCGCGCGGCGGGGGTTGGGGGTCCCCCGCCGCACAGCGATGAGCGCTTGCGCGAAGAGCCAGCAAACTCAGCTACGGTTGGCTTTCAGAAATGCCGACCGATACCGCTTCAGTCATCGCCGAGAACCGGCGCCACGACACCGACACGGGCTCAGCCGAGGTCCAGATCGCGCTCCTCACGGACCGCATCCGTCACCTCACCGAGCACCTTAAGGTCCACCGTGGCGACCATCACACCGAGCGCGGACTCAAGAAGCTCATCGGACGGCGGACCAGGCTCCAGGCCTACCTACGTAATCAGGACATGGAGCGCTATCGCGCTCTCGTGGCCAAGCTCGGCCTGCGCCGCTAATCCAAGGCGGCCAGCCGGCCGCCCACAACACACGGGGCGGCTGAGAGGTCAGTTGCCAGTTGCCGCCTACCGAGCGAATCGGGCGTTCGGTGGACGACAACTGGGATCTGGCCCACCGCTTCGTTTCACTAAAGGAGTGAAATGGCTGAGGCCACCACTGTCTCCGTGCCGATCTCCGGCACAGACAAGACCCTTACCTTCGAGACGGGCAAACTCGCCCCTCAATCGCAAGGTGCAGTAACCGTCCAAATCGGCGACACCGTCGTTCTCGTCACCGCCAACGCGGCCAAGCACGTCCGCGAGGGGATGGACTTCTTCCCCCTCACAGTCGACGTCGAGGAGCGTAAGTACGCCGTCGGCAAGATCCCCGGTTCCGTCCTCCGACGTGAGGGCGCCCCCGGTGACGAGGCCGTCCTGCTCTGCCGACTGATCGACCGGCCCCTTCGCCCGTCGTTCCCCAAGGGCTTCCGCAACGAGGTCCATGTCATCGCCATGCCTCTCGCGGCTGACCAGGAGAACCCGCACGACATCCTGGCCATCAACGGCGCTTCGGCGGCCCTGATGATGTCGGGTATGCCGTTCGAAGGTCCTATCGGCGCGGTGCGCCTGGCCTTCACCACCGACGGCGAATGGATTCCCCACCCGACTTACCAGGCTGGTGACGCCTCGACCTTCGAGCTGGTCGTAGCCGGCCGTCGGGTCGGAGCCGGCGAGGACGCCGGAGCTGCCGGCGACATCGCCATCATGATGGTCGAGGCTGGCGGAACCGACGTTGCCTGGCAGGCGTTCGAAGCTGGTGCGCCGAAGGTCACCGAAGACGAAATCGCTCGAGGCTTGGAAGAGTCCAAGACCTGGATCCGCGAGTCCATCGAAGCCCAGGAGCAGCTCGTGGCCAAGGCGGGTGCCCGTGAGCCCCTTGCGTTCACGGCACAGCCTGACTACAGCGACGAGATCTATGCCCGTGTGAAGGAGATGGGCGAGGAGGAGTTCTCCAAGGCCGCCACCATCGCCGACAAGGTCGCCCGCAACGCCGCCTTCGACGAGGCCGGCTCGACTGTTCTGGCGAATCTCCACGAGGAGTTCCCCGAGCCCGAGCACGACAAGCAAATCCGGGCCGCTATCCGCTCCCTCACCAAGGCCGTCATCCGCCGGCTCATCGTCGACAAGGGCATCCGCATGGACGGTCGCGGCACCGAGGAGTTGCGCCAGGTTTCGGCCGAGGTCGGCCTTCTGCCGGTTGCCCACGGCTCGGCGCTGTTCCAGCGCGGCGAGACCCAGGTCCTTGGCGTCGCCACGCTCGGAATGCCCCGCATGGCCCTGGAGATCCCCTTCAAGGACACGCTCGGCATCGACGAGTCGAAGCGCTACATGCACCACTACTACATGCCGCCATTCTCCAACGGGGAGACCGGCCGTCTCGGGCGTAACCGCCGCTCCACCGGTCACGGAATGCTGGCCGAGCGCGCCGTCGCTCCGGTCGTTCCCAACGAGGAGGAGTTCCCCTACGCCATGCGCCTCGTCTCCGAGGTGATGTCGTCGAACGGCTCCACCTCGATGGCCAGTGTGTGTGCGTCGTCGCTGTCGCTCATGGACGCCGGCGTACCGATCAAGGCTCCGGTGGCGGGTATCGCCATGGGCCTGATCCACGAGGAGGGCAAGTACATCTCGCTCACCGACATCCTCGGATCCGAGGATGCCTTCGGCGACATGGACTTCAAAGTTGCGGGCACGTCGGACTTCGTCACCGCACTGCAGCTCGACACCAAGATCGAGGGTCTTCCCGCTGACGTACTCAAGAAGGCCCTGCAGCAGGCCAAGGATGCCCGTCTGCAGATTCTCGAGGTCATGAACTTGGCCATCTCAGAAGCCCGTTCCGAGGTCGCCGAGGGCGCGCCGAAGATCGTCAGCTTCGAGATCCCGATGGACAAGATCGGCGAGATCATCGGTCCGAAGGGCAAAGTCATCAACCAGCTGCAGCTCGACACCGGTGCCGACATCAACGTCGACGACAACGGCGTGGTCGGAACCGTCACCGTCGGGTCGAAGGACTCCTCGGCGGTCAACGAGGCCCGTCGTCGGATCGAGCTGATCCTCGACCCGCCGAAGGCCGAAGTCGGAGCCGTCTACCAGGGCGTCGTGGTCAACATCACCAAGTTTGGTGCGTTCGTCAACATCCTGCCGGGCCGCGACGGTCTGCTACACGTGTCGAAGCTCGGCCGGGCCTACGGCAAGCGGGTGGAGCGGGTCGAGGATGTCCTCGAGCTCAACCAACCCGTGAACGTCAAGGTCGACGACGTTGACCCCGGCGGCAAGGTCAGCCTTGACCTGGTGGACGAGAACGGCCAGCCCCTCGGCGGCGGAGAAGGGGGCGACTTCGAAGAGAGCGCACCCCGCAGCAGGGACCGCGGCGAGCGCAGTGACCGAGGTGGCCGTGAGTCCCGCGGCGGCGACCGCGGCGGGCGCGGAGACCGTGGTGGCCGTGGGGGAGACCGCGGAGGACGCAGGGAGAGTCGCAGCGAGGGCTCGGCCAGCTCGGCGCCCAAGGCAGCCTCGTTCGAGGAGACCTGGGATTCGGAGGCCCGCGACACCTTCGGCGATCTCGGCGCCTCAGGTAGTCGCGGCGGTGAAGGTGGGGGCGACGGACCTCGTCGCAACCCCCGCCGCGGCGGCGATCGCAACCGCTAAAGGAGCTCCCAAGTCCGGTCCTGACGAACTGGCCGCAGAAAACGCACAGACTGTGCGGATAATGCGGCCGGTTCGAGGGACTCAGCCATGACCAACGACCCCATCCGGGTAGCCGTCTTCGGCGCTGGGGGTCGCATGGGCGCGATGGTCTGTCGGGCCGTCGTCGAGTGCGCAGACCTCGCACTCGTCGCTGCCGTCGATCCCCATCACGCAGGCATGGATGTCTCCCGCGTCACCGGCGCCGAGTTGCCCGGCCTGCAGATCGCGCCCGGGCCCGAGGGACTCGAATCAGTCCGCACCCAGGTCGCGGTGGACTTCACCGTGCTCGAGGCCGCCCGCAAGAACCTGCGCTGGTGCGCCGAACATGGCATCCACGCCGTGGTCGGCACCACCGGCCTCACGTCGAGAGACCATGAGCGCTTTCGCAAGGTCTTCACCGAGAGCAACTGCGTGATCGCGCCGAACTTCGCCATCGGAGCCGTGTTACTCATGCGGCTGGCGGAGCTGGCCGCACCCCATTTCGAGACCGCGGAGATCGTGGAGACCCACCACGACGCCAAAGTCGACGCTCCTTCGGGCACGGCGCTGCGGATCGCCGAACGCATGGCGGCCGCCTCTAAGGAGTGGGCTCCCGACCCCACCACCAGTCAGACGATCAAGGGCACCCGTGGAGCAGAGGCCGCCCCCGGCATCCGGGTCCATTCGATGCGACTACGTGGGGCAGTGGCCCACCACGAAGTGATCCTGTCGACCACGGGTCAGGCACTAACCATCCGACACGACTCCTACGACCGCCAGTCGTTCATGCCGGGTGTAGTGGCGGCGATAAAAGCTGCTCCCAGGCTTCCCGGAGTCACCATCGGTTTGGACAAGGTCCTCGGCTTCTAGAGCCCGGCGAGCTAAAGGCGCAGGAAGCCCGCAGCGTTGTCATGGAAGATTGCCTGCTTCTGGCCCTCGCTGAGGAACTTCGCGTCCTCGACGGTCTGCGCGGCCCGCACGATCGTCGATGGCCAGGCCATCTGGTCAGAGCCGAACATCACGCGATCGGTGAAGCCGGCTTCCACGATCCGGCGGAGATAACCGTGAAACTCGGGCTGCGGGAGACACCAGTTGATGGCTGAGATGTCCACAAAGACCTGCGGGTAGGCATATAACAGGGCAAGCAGCTCTGAGATCAGCGGCCAAGCGGCGTGCATGATGAAGATCCGCATACGGGGGTGGCGCTGGAGTACGTCTTCGAAGAGGAGGGGGTTGCCATGGGCGGCGCGCATCGCGCCCATGCCGGCTATGACGCCTCGGCCCGGGGGACCGCCCGCCATCAGGTGATAGCCAACCGGGACGTCTAGTTCCTCCGCGAGGGCATAGAGGGGCTCGAGCTGCGGGTCGTCGGGTGATATGCCGGCGTATTGGACGGCGATCTCGCTGATCACATCGAACTCTCCGGCGGCGTGGGCAGCCCGTGCCTCGGCGACATCGCTGTCGGTTACCTTGCGACCGACCAGCACCCGATCGGGCGACGCCTCCTTGAACCCTGCGGCCGAGGCAGTGGGGACTGGCGAGACGAGAGCCCGCACCACACCGACATCGTCAAAGGCTGCCAGGGTCGCCTCGACGTGCTCCTTGGCGCCAACTACCGCCCGGAGTGTCTCGCCCGTCAGCGGGTTGGTGAACTGCGCCGCACCGACTGGCTCCTGGGACGCGAGCCAGGCCCCGATGTCCAACCCGCCGAACGCGTGCACGTGCACATCGATGATCTGCCGGCTCATGAGCTCTCTCCTCCGGGATCCCCGTCTGAGGTCGTCGGGTTTGCGCCCTCCTCGGCCAGCGCCTTCTCGACTTCCTTCACCGAGAGGGGCTCGCCCTTGCCTTGCAGGCGCCGGCTCAGGAACCAGAGGCCGAACATGACCACCCAGATGATCAAGATGGTGCGCTGGTTGCCCGAGTACAGGTTGTTCAGCCAGTCGACCGGGGTCGACACGAAGTCGTACGCCGAATAGAGCAGATAGGTCGTCAAGATCGTGCCGACGACGTTCAGCGCGATGAATAGGCCGAACCGCATGCCGGTCGCGCCGGCGAGCGTGCAGACGAGGAGGCCGGGCCACAGGAGGACGAAGATCCAGGCGGCCTTGCCGAAGCCCCGTTCGATCTTGCGGACCCAGCCGATCGTGTCCTGCATCTGGCGCTCCATCCAGCGCACTCCGGAGTCGCCGTACATCCGCCCTAGGGCATAGAGGAACGGATCAGCGAAGAGCCGGCGCACCAGGGCGATGGCCAGGAAGGGGAGGAACTCGACCTTTGGCGCGACGAGGATCATGTAGCGGAACCGGGGCTCCATGGCGATCAGGAGAAGTGGGGCGTTGACCAGCAAGGTCGGGTGAAGGAGGTTGCCGATCGTGCCGACGATCCACACCAGGATGATCGGGCCGACGATGAGCGTCAGCTTCCGCCGGCTCGGCGCCGGGCGGGCGGGCTCGACGGTCTCTATGGGAATCGGCTCGGGCGCGGTTTCCTCGCTCAAGGCCAACGACGGTAGCGGGGGTTAGTGTCCCGGCGATGACGACCGAAGCTGCAGCTGCCTACCGGGAGTCCCGTGAGAGGATTGGCAAGATCGTCCGGGGAGCGGGATCGGCGGCCGACGGCGCTGAGGTGCCCGCATGTCCCGGCTGGACTCCCAAAGATGTTGTCAGCCATCTCACCGGAGTATGCGCGGACATCCTGGCCGGCAGGCTCGACGGCGTGGGCACCGACGCGTGGACCGCAGTGCAGGTCGAAGAGCGCCGCTCCCGCACCGTCGATGAAATCCTGCACGAGTGGGACGACGTCGGTACCCAGGTCGAAGGGCTAATGACCAGCTTTCCGGAGTGGGCTGCGAACCAAATGGTCTTCGACGTTCTCAGCCACGAGCACGATCTGGCGGACGCACTACGCCTTCCGGCTCCTGATGCACCGCAGGCCGAGGGCCCTGCCCTCGACTTTGCTGTGAACGCGTTCGTTGCACGGGCCGAAAGCTTGCATGCGCCAGCGCTAACCGTGGTATCCGGTGAGCGCAAGTGGTCTGCGAAGGGGGAAGGGCCCGAGGCAACGCTCACCGCCGCACCGCTCGAGCTGATTCGGTGCTTGACCGGCCGGCGCACTGCGGATCAGATCAGGGCCCTCGACTGGGGCGGCGCCGACGCGAGGCCCTGGCTTCCCGCCTTCGAGATCGGCCACTTCAAAATCCGCGACAGCCCGATCGTGCCCTGACCAGCCCAGCGCGGGAGCGCATTCTTCGGGCGACTTTCGACTGCATCGCCCGGTTTGGCATGGGCAAGACGGCGGTCGACGACGTCGCCCGTGCTGCTCGTCTCTCCCGGGCCACCGTCTACCGCCACTTTCCCGGAGGCAAGGATCAGTTGATCCGCGAGACGGTGATGTGGGAGACGGCCCGCGTAGTCGAGGACCTACGCCGGACGGTCGCCGGAGCGACCGGGCTAGAGGATCTCCTGGTGGAAACGCTGATATTCGGCCACCGCGCCGTCAGCACCCACGAGGTGCTGCAGAAGGTTCTAGAGACCGAGCCTCAGCGGATACTTCCCGCTCTGCTGTCGGAGACGCCGTGGCTCGTGCAACTGTTGGCGTCGCACCTGCAGCCCGCCATTGAATCCCAGCCCGGTAGGCGCGCAGGGATGGAACCGGGGGAGGCGGCAGCTCACATGGCCAGGCTGGTGCTTTCGTTCATCACGGCGCCGGGCGGCCGGGATCTGGACGACGCCGAGGTGGCTCGGGGCCTGGTCAGAGCCCAGTTCATGCCCATCCTGGTCGGTGACTAGACAGAGAGACAGATTCTTCGTACTGTCTCACGAGTGCCTGTTTCTAACCGGGGCCAGCGTCCCGTAGCCGCCCCTCGAGTGCTGCACGAGGCCGCCCTCGCGTGCATATCCCGCTACGGGGTAGCCAAGACCAACCTCGACGATGTCGCCGCAGAAGCCGGACTCAGCCGGGCCGCGGCCTACCGGGCGTGTCCCGGCGGCAAGGACGCACTAATCGCGTCGGTCTTTGCGACCGAGGCGGCCGGGGTTATGGAGGCGGTGACCTCGGCGGCGTCGCATGCCGACGACCTGGCCGCCGCCTTGGCACAGGGAATGTCGGCTGCGGCACGGCGCCTGGGCTCGAACGAGGCTCTTCGCTTCGTGCTGCGTTACGAGCCCGAGCTCGTCCTGCCGCATCTCAGCTTCGCGGGACTCGACAATTTCCTGGCCGCCGCTTCCGCGGCGCTGGCACCGGCTCTCGCCCGTTGGCTCGAGCCTTCGCCGGCCCGGGCAACGGCCGAAATCTGCACCCGTCTGTTCGTATCCCACTGGGGAAACCCGGACCCGCGAGTCCGCCTCTCCGATCCCGAGCACACCCTCCGACTGGTGGAGGA
>JAHWKP010000082.1 GCA_019347775.1 Actinomycetota bacterium
AGACCCAATCGCCCGCAAGCCAGTGGCGAACGGGTCGCGCGCTTCTCGGGATCTGACTGCGAACCCTGCCCACTGCGACAGCAATGCGCGCCGAGCCGGCCAACGCGACATCCGCATCCGACGCCGCGAGGATCTGCGCCAGGCCGCCCTCCAGGCGTTATCTAATCCCGCCGAACGCGACCATCTCAAGACCACCAGGCCGCGAATCGAGCGGCTGCCGGGACTCATCGTCTACCGCTACCAAGCACGCAAAAGCCGCTACCACGGAACTCGAAAATCGACGTTTCAGACCGTCTGGACCGCAGTGCTCGTCAACCTCCACCCGATCGCAGCCGCCCTACGCGTCAACGCCGCATGCATGAGCTGCTCGGTGGGCGGCCAATCGGACACGGCCCAAGGGTGAGACCCGGCTTCTGCCGGTACCGCGCCCGGTACCACCCACGCTCGGAGAACAGAGAAGCCCCCCGGGGGCCGGGGCTCGGGGCGATGGCGAGACCCGGACTCGAACCGGGTCTTCGCGACTCGAGAACGACAAGAGCCCCCGTCGCCGGAGGCTCTCGGTGTTCCCTCGGTCGCTCCGAGGGACATAGCGGGGGCCCGCTTCGTCCGTGGGAGCGACGCACGACTTGCCGAGCGGATCCCGCTCCGCACTTAACCATCCAGCCGGGCGAATCACTGCCTGCCGCCGTACCCCTGAGCGCGAACAGGACGAGCGGACGATCGACGGCTGCCGTGAGGGGTACGTCCAGTTTCGTCCTGCTCGCCGTCGCCCGCGCCCTGGCCCACGCACGGGCGGCCGCGCCGACGCTCCCCGCCCGCCCGCGGTTGCTTACCGGTGCTGAAGGTAGGTCCGCAGCACGTCCACCATGTCGCCAAGGACCTCAACCGGGATCTCACCGGACGAGTACGGATCGAAGCCACCTTCTGGCTTCCGAACGCGATGGCGCACGGAGAGGCTTCGCCCATCACCGGAGTCCCAGCTAGCTACACCGGCCTCGATCCATCGCCTCCCGTCCTCACGCTTGACGGTGAAACGCTCATCTACCTGCACGTCGTACCTCCTCGTTGTTGTGTGAACTGCTGTGAGCAGATGAGCAGACGCATGAACTCCTCGCGGCATACGACCCTCACCGGAACCTTCAGTCGCTGGGTCAGGGTGTCGGCTGCTGCCAGGAACTGCGTGCTGGCCGAACTTGCGGTAGTCATGACGACCGCTCCGCTGAGGGCCGTCGATTCCGCCGCACGCGCGAGTTGCCGAAGCGGCGTTGGGTCGTCGGCGACCCCTGTCCACATCTTCAGTTGCACGGCGATCGTGAAGCGCACGCCGAGTGGTCCCGTGAGGCGGCAGAGGAAGTCGGCGCCGTTCTCGGCGGGTCCGCCGCGGTGCTCGACCTCGTCGAAGAGCTGCTCAAGAACCGTGGCGACGGGACGCTCCAGTTCAGCTCCACCGAACCGGGCCTGCAGAACCTGCCAGGCGGCCCTGCCGGCCGCGCGTTGGGCTTCGGCGAGGCCGTGGTCGGCCGGGCGGCGCGGCTCGCTTCGCCCGGCGCCAAGCTCGGCGACGGCCGATGCGTGCTCGTCGATGTTCCACATCGCGAGCTGACAGCGCATGGTGCGCCGGAGCGCCGCTGGGAGCTCGACGGCGCGCGGGTCGATGGCCGACCGCAGGAGTCGGACGCTTCGACAGTGCCCATGGTCGCCTGTTGACGCCAGCTTGAACTCATAGCCGTCGTCGGCTCGGGCGATAGACCACTGGCCTGACCGCGGGGTGTTGGGCAGCACGAGAAGATCGGTCGCCTTGATGGCGCCGGGCTGGTCGTCAGTAGCCGCCACGCGTGCGTCCAAGCACTCCTTTGCGCGTCGCTCACCTGAGCGCGCGCGTGGTCGAGCGTGGCGCGCACAACCCGCAAATCCCGGCTTGGGTCCCATCCCCAGCCTTGGCGAAGGACCCCGCGCTCAAGCTCGGGGGCGATGAGGTCGGTCACGACCGTGCGTCGGTGCGCACGACCCAGCAACGGGGCGTCGCGCCGTTCATCGGGCAACGAACCCCATGGCAGCCCGCGGCTCTGCAACCGGCTCGCCGCGCAGCCGGGCGTAGAGGTCAGCCAGACACGCCGGCGAAGAACTCGCCTCGTTGTGACCGTGAGCGGCGAGCCACTCGCTTGCCTGCTTGGCTGACAGCGGATGAAACTCGATTTCGGCCCAGCAGCGGCCGGGGCGTTGGACGGCTGGATGTAGGCGACCCAGAGGCTCGTTGGTTGTCACCAGCACGATGACTCGCATGCCCTGGCCGATGAGACCGTCGGTGATGTTGAGCAAGCGAGAGAGGGCTTGGCCGGTGCGTTCGTGCGCGTCGGCGGTGAGAAGTTCTCCTGAGTCTTCGAGCACGATGAGCTTCCAGCCGCGCGCTTGCCGGTCTCTCGCTGGGCCTTCAGAAGCCAGGACATCGAGCAGGTACGAGGTGTTTGCTCCGAGGAACCCCTCGGGGTCGGTGACGAAGTGTGTCGAGCACCACGAAGCCCACTGGCGTGACAGAGCCCGAAGCGAAGTCGTCTTTCCCGTTCCGGGCAAGCCGTGCCAGAGCAGAAGCCGTCCTCCCTCGGGGATGTCATCGACAGCGGTCGTGACGATCGGCTCGAGCGCAGCGTTGGTGGGCGTTGCGTAGTTGCGCTCTACCTCGCACCAGGCAGGAGCTTTGATGAGCCTCCGAGCGGATCGCGGGCCCGTCGGTCCGGTGGCCCAGAACGTAACGGGCACTTCATTGGGCGCTGGCTCGGTCGCACCCAGACGCAGTGCAAGTCGGTCTCGACGAGCCTCGACCCCGCGGGCGTCTGTGCCAGCTACCTCGATCGCGGCAGACCCGCGCGTGAGGTCAAGCAGTGACAGGGTCCCATCATCGTGTTGCAGGAGGACCACTTCGCCGGCATCGGTGCGTCGCGTGATGAGGACCTCGCCTTCGAGGTCATCCACGCCGACCCTCGTATCGCTCCCTAACGAGAGCTGTTCACCCCAGAGCCGGCGAAGTCCGCCCGACTCGATACGGGCGACGTAGGCCGACTCGGCGAGCTCGAAGCGCGACCGCATCCACAGTCGATCACTGAGCTCGATCGGATCAAGCAACAGGTCGGGAGCAGGACCGACAGTCATCGTGCCCCCGCAAAGGCGACGCGCCCGGCGGACGGACCTACGGCATCGAGGGCTGAGTTGATGGCGTCTCGCTCCGCCGATCGGAGCCCAATGAGTCCAGGACGAGCCCGCCACCCGGTGATCCCAAAGTCCCGTAGGAAGATTCCTCGGATGGGCTCGGCGTTGAGGAACTCGACCGAGTGCCACCGCCAGTGGAGGTCCGGCTCGGGTCCCTCCTCGTGGTAGGTCGGGGTGGGCTCAAGGATGCGTGCCCGCCCGATGATCTCGCCGCCGGGGACGAACCGCACGAACACGGTCATGTCCTTCCAGATGCGGCCGTAGTGCTGACTGCTCGACCACCAGTCGGCGCCAGCGATATGCCAACCGAGCAAGTCCTCGGGCGTCCATTCAGGATGCTCGGACCGGCCGATCGTGATGATCTGGGCGGCAGCGGGGTGAGCCATGAGGTGCCTTTCTATAGCATCCAGCCTCTGTAGCTGGCTTGTCTATGATCGATGCGGTCTGTAGCTGAGTATGGCAGCGACGTCCCGAAAGTCAAGCGTTGCTGGTCAGTGACTGGGTATCGCGACCAGTCCATGTAGAATGGGCCGCATGCCGCAATTGGTGGTCGACCTCAACGACCCCGACGATCTGCGCGATGCGCTCACGGTCATTGACAGTCGGCTTGCCACTCTCGGAGCAAGCGACGGCGAGCCGGTGGCAGCGTCGCCGGGCGAGGTGTCAGCCGAGACAGCGAAGGAGGTTGTCGACGATCTCTGGGCTCGGATCGGCAGCAGCAAGACCTTCGACTTGCTGCGAGCATTCGCTCAGCTCGAAGGAAACGTCACGTTGTCGCGTGTCGCCGAGCACCTCGGCGCCGACCCCGAGGACATCCGGGCGCGCAAGTTCCGTTTCGGTCGCACCGAGAACGCGATCAACGACAAGTACGGAATCGCGCTTCTTCCGGGGAAGTGGAACGACACTGAGAACGTCTATTGGATGCCCGAGGCGATCAAGCAGGAGATCCGCTCGCGCGACTGACGTGCGCGGCGCCGGACGCCGGCAGGCCCAAGGTGCCCTCGGCCGAAGCCCCAACGATGGCCACCGGGCACGAAGCACTGCCGATCCCTCGCGGCTTCACTCCGTATGGACCGGCGGTGGTAGGGGTCGCGCGCCCGGCGCCGGCTCGATAGACATTCCGTATGGATGAGCAGCCACTGCCCCACGTCTGGGTAGTTCGCGCCGGAAAGGGTGGGCGTCATGCCACCGACTTCGAGCAGCTCGGCCTGGTCGCCATCGGGTTCAGCCCGATCGGCGATGTCAGCGGCATGGGGCGCGAGCAGCTCTTTGATTACGCTTGCCGGGGCGGAAATAGCGTCCGCGCGGAGCAGAGCTTCATGAGCGATCTCCCACCACCCCGGAGCCGGAACCTGAGTCGGGCCCCTGTCGCGTCGGCGGGGGCCCACGCCCCCGCATCCGGCCTCTCCGGCCGCACCGTGGTCGTCACCGGAGGCGCTCGTGGCGTGGGCGCCGGATCCTGCCGGGCGCTGGCCGCCGCGGAGGCCCGCGTCGTGGTCGCCGACCGCCTGGAGAGCGGGGCGGCGACCGCCGACGAGCTGACCGCCGCCAGGGCCGACGTGCTGGTCAACAACGCCGGGATCTACATGGACCTCGAGCTCATCTCCAACGAGGCCTCCCGATCGCTGAACGCCGACGACGCGGGGTACCTGGACCGAGCCGCGGCCGGGCGCGCCCTGGGCCGAGAGATGCGGGCCGACGACCTGCTGGGCACCATCGCCTTCCTCGCGTCCCCCGCCAGCGACTTCATGACCGGGCAGACGCTGGTCGTTGATGGTGGAGCCGTGATGACCTGATGATGAACACCACCGGGTGCCACGAACCCAGGAGGGCATGAGATGGAGATCGTTCGCAAGCTGGAAACGCGCACGGCCGACTCGCCGAGCAGCCTGCAGGAGAACCAGGACCGCGAGCTGCGCGTCCGGCTCACCGCCGAGTCCCTGGAGGGCATGAAGAAGCGCGCCGAGGTGATCCTCGAGCAGCCGGTGGGCAGCACGTTCGAGATCATCTGCGACGAAGGTGCCTACCTCTCCGGGGACGACACCGCGCCGCCACCGCTGTCGTACTTCAGCGCCGCCATCGCCTTCTGACTACTCACCCAGCTCTCCCGGTTCGGGAGAATTACGAAGATGAACGTCGGGAGAATCCGCGTCGAGCAGGTGACCCGGTTCTACATGACGGGCTCCGCCCTCAAGGGCACCATGCAAGGCGGCGCCAAGGGTCTGGAGACCCGCATCGAGGTCGAGTCCGACGAGACGCCTGAGCGCATCCGGCACCTGATCCGCATGGGCGAGCAGACGTGCTTCACTCTCGGCGCGCTCACCGAACCGGTCCCCGTCCACACCACGGCGACCCTGAACGGAGAGAATCTTGAGCTGGAGGAGTGACGCGCCGGCCCGTCTGACCACACGAGGGGAGCCCCACATGACCAGGTTCACGTCCATCCCGCTGCTCGCCGTGGTGCTCGTCGCCGCCGCCCTCACCGGCTGCGGCGGCGACGACCCCGCCGGCGATCAGCAGTCCCAGACCGGGACCCTCTCCGCGGACCAGCCCGTCGCGGTCAGCGTCGGGGAGACGGCCGGGATCCCGACCGCCTTCATGCGCTTCGGCGTCGCCAAGGGCTTCTTCTCCGACGAGGGGCTCGACGTGGAGGTCGTGCCCGTGCAGGGCGCGGCGCCGATCGTCACCGGCGTGGTGAGCGGTGACTACACCATGGGCGGCTCCGATACGCAGACCTTCGCGCAGGCCGTCGCGCGGGGGCTGCCGCTGCTCATGATCGCCCCGGGGACGTCGGTGGACGAGGACCCGGAGTCGGACTTCTCGTCGATCATGGTCGCCGAGGACTCGCCCATCCGCGAGCCCGCAGATCTGCGCGGGAGTACTATCGCCATCAACACCCTCGGCAACATCACCCAGGTCACCACGGCGGGAGCACTGGACGAGCTGGGGGTCGATCCGGACGCCGTGGACTACGCCGAGATCCCCTTCCCGGAGATGACGGCGGCGGTCTCGGAGGGAGAGGTCGACGCCGCCTTCGTCATCGAGCCTTTCCGCACGATCGCGCTGTCGGCCGGGCTCCGGGAGGTCTTCCCGCCCTTCTCGAGGTTCCAGCCCGGGTTGCAAATCGGCTCGATCGTGACCACCCGCAGCTACGCGGAGGAGAACCCGGAGGTCGTCGACGCCTTCCAGCGGGCGCACGCGCGCACCGCGACCTACATCGGAGAGCACCCGGAGGAGTTCCGCCAGGCGCTCCCCGAAATCGCCGAGATCGAGCCGAAGCTGGCTGAGGCGGTCAACCTGCCGGTCTGGAAGGACCGCGTCGACGTGCCCTCGGTGCAGCGGGTGGCCGAGGCGATGGTCCGCTACGGGTTCGTGGACGAGCAGCCCCAGGTGACCGAGGCGATCGCCGAAGGGGCATGATGTCGCCGGTGTCTGCGTCGCGGCCCGGCACGGGCGGGCGGCGCTCGCCTCAGCGTCCCGCCCGCACCCGGATCGCGCGCGGGGTGGCGCCGATCGGGGCGCCGCTGTCCCCGCCGGCCGCCGCCGCGGCGTCGATCGCGCGGCGGGCGGTCGCGGCGACGACGGCTCCCGCCAGCGCGAGCGCCGCCAGGAACGCCCACGCAAGACCGTACGAGATGCCCGCCAGGGCGCCGAACATCACCGGTCCGGCCGCGGCGCCCACGTAGACCCCGGTCTGGGTGATGCCGGTAGCGGTCGCCGGGGCGCCGCGGTTGCGCGAGACCACGGCAAGCTGGAAAAGGCCCGGCCACCCCCAGCCGCAGCCCATGGCCAACAGGGCACCGGGCACCAGCAGCCAGGAGCCGGACAGCGCGAGCAGCAGGTAGCCGACCGAGCCGGCGGTGAGCAGCACGGCGCACCAGCGGAGCCCCTCGCTGTCGCGGCGATCGGCGAGCGCGCCCGCGGAGATCCGGACGAGCACCGGGGGGGACAGGATTTGAACCTGCGACCGCCCGGCGCCCAGCCGTGCACCCGCCACGCGAGGCCCATGACGAATAAAGCCTCCCGGCGAGAGGAGGCTTTCGACTCGGCCCTACGGTCACCCGTAGGGACATAGCGGGGGCGGGATTCGAACCCGCGACCTTCGGGTTATGAGCCCGACGCGGGACTGATGGCCTGGTCGCTCCCGTGCCGGGGCGTCCGTTTCATGCGGGATTGACGCTCGGCTCTCGTCGGGTGATCTCGCCCGGTGGTGGGTCATCCGTCGCGGTTCGTTTGACGCCCGTTTGACCCGGCGCCGCAAACGGCCCGCGCGGTTGACCAGGTCGCGGTCAGGTTGCCGGGCTGTTCGGCGCTTGACCACTGGGGCAGTGCTCCTCGCCGGTGTGAACCGCCGTCTGAAGGTGCTCGCAGGCGCCGCTGGGGAGTCCGTCGCGGACAGCGGCGGTGGAGAAAGGGCCAGTGGTGCTCGTCGTTGCTGAGGCGGGTGGCTGCGCGTGCAATCGGACGGCGGGCCTGCGGGCTGAGGCTTTGCTCGAGCAGGTCCGAAAGGT
>JAHWKP010000083.1 GCA_019347775.1 Actinomycetota bacterium
GTCTAGGTCGGGAAGCCCCCGCGCCCCCGACGGGTTGACCCCGGGGACATGACCACCTCCACGGACGCCGGCCGCGTCGCCGCACTCGTGGGGCTGCTGTTCGGGCTCGCCGGCATGGGCAGCGCCGCCGTCGCGGTCACCCTGCCGGCCATCGCGGCGGACCTCGGCCTGTCGACCGGCGGGGCGTCCTGGATCATCAGCCTGTACGCCCTCATGCTCGCGGTCGCGACCGCGGTCTACGGCCGCATCGCCGACCTGGCCGGCATCCGGGCGCCGCTGGTCGTCGGCGTCGGCCTGATGACGACCGGCGCGCTGCTCGGGGCGCTGGCGCCGACGTACGAGGTGCTGCTCGCCGCCCGGCTGCTGCAGGGGTCCGGAGCAGCGGCGGTGCCCGTCCTCGGGATGGCCGTGGTGAGCGCGCGGTACGACGGCGCCGTTCGGACGACCGCGCTCGGCCGGGTGGCGGGCACGGCCGCAGCGGTCAGCGCCCTCGGCCCGCTCGCCGGCGGCGTCGTGGAGGACCTGGTGAGCTGGCGCGCCGTCGTGGCGCTGCCGGCGCTCGGCCTCGCCGTCGCTTCACTGCGCCCGGGTGTCGACAACGCCAGGAGCGGGTGGTGGACCGTCTTCACCACTCCGGCACGGCTCACCGCGGAGAACTACTCCAACCTGCTCGACAACCCCCGCATGGTCCAGTCCTTCTGGAACACGGTGACGATCTCCCTACCGGCCACAGTGCTCGTCGTGGTGATCGCCGCGCTCGCGGCCTACGCCTTCGCGTGGATGAAGTTCAGAGGCAGGGACGTGTACTTCTTGCTGGTAGTCGGTCTCCTAGTCGTGCCGCTGCAGGTGGCGCTCATCCCGGTCGCCGACCTCTACGGGCGGCTCGGCCTGTTCGGCCGGATCCCCGGTGTCGTGCTCTTCCACGTGGCCTTCGGCTTGCCCTTCGCCATCTTCTTGCTCCGCAACTTCTTCGCCGGCATCCCCGCCGACCTGCTCGAGGCTGCTCGCCTCGACGGCGCCAGCGAGTGGACGATTTTTTCCCGCGTGGTCCTGCCGCTCGGCGTGCCCGCCATCGCCTCTTTGGCCATCTTCCAGTTCCTGTGGGTGTGGAACGACCTCTTGGTGGGGCTGGTCTTCGCCAGCCGTGACGCGGCACCCCTGACCGTGGCCATCCGCGAGCAGACCCGCCAATTCGGGTCCAATATCGACATCATCGCCCCCGGTGCCTTCCTGTCCATGGTCGTGCCCCTGATTGTGTTCTTCGCCTTCCAGCGCTTCTTCGTCCAAGGCGTCCTCGCCGGCTCCGTCAAGTAGGTTCCGGTCGGTTCGGCAAGTCGGGCCCGGACGGACGAATCACGTCGCAACGGCCTAGTGTGAACTGCGAATCGGGGGTGGGGGTTCTCGTGGCCCATGTTCGGATCGAGCTGTTAGGCGGATTCCGGGTGAGCGTTGGGGGCCGGGTCGTCCCGGATCGGGCATGGCGCCGGCGGAAGCCCGCCGCGTTGGTCAAGCTGCTCTCCCTCGCCCCATCGCACCGGCTGCACCGAGAGCAGATCATGGACGCTCTCTGGCCCGAACTCGGCCCGAGCGCAGCCGGTGCGAACCTGCGCAAGGCTGTCCATCACGCTCGTCGTGCGCTCGGCGCCGGTGACGGAGCGCGCGTCATCTCGTCCGAAGCGGACCTGCTGTCACTCGTCACCGACGAACTGTGGATCGACGTGGAGGGCTTTCGGACGGCACTCGCGGCGGCCCACCGCGCCGGCGACCCGGACCAGTACGGACGTGCCCTCGACCTCTATAGCGAGGGGTTGCTTCCAGAGGATCTCTATGAGGAATGGGCCCTGCGTCCCCGCCACGAGCTCCACCTCGAGTTCGTGGGGGCATCGGAGGAGCTGGCGGGGCTGCTCGAGGCTCGCGGCGACCTCGACCGCGCCATCGATGTGGTTCGAAGACTCATCGCCGCCGAAACGCTGCGGGAGGAGAGCCACGTCACGCTCATGCGCCTCCATGCCCTCGCTGGACGGCGGCAGGAAGCGCTTCGGCAGTACGAGCACCTGACACAGCTGCTCGAGCGTGAGCTGGGAAGCGAGCCGAGCGCGGCCGCGCAGCGGTTGTACGAGGAGATCCGCGCCAAGCAGGCCGACGAACCGGAGCTGACCGCAGATCTGTGGGAGCGAGTTGGTGACCTCCGGGTCCTGTCGGGTGACGCCGCCGGCGCGGCTAAGGCGTTCGGGCTGGCGCTCGACGCCGGTGACCTGCCGGGGGCGACCGCCCGGCTCGAGCGCAAGTGCGCCGAAGCCTGGCTTATGCAGCACCGGCCCGACGCGGCCACGCCCCACCTGGCTGCCGCGGACAAGCTCGCGACGGAGCCGGCTGAGAGGGGTCGAATGCTGCGGGCGCGTGCCAATCACGCCTGGGAGACGGGCGAGATCGGAGCCGCGCGCGAATACGCGGAGCAGGCCCGCGATCTGGCCCGAAAGCACGGGACGGCGGATGATCTGGCGGTCGCGCACGAGGCCGTGGCCATCGTCTCGCATTGCAAGGGCGAGTGGCGCGAGGGCCTCGAAGCGGAGTTGGAGCGGCTGGCCGCCGACAGCACGGGTCAAGCCGAGCTTGCGCGGGTGTTCGACATTCACCACTGCATCGGCCAGTACCACCTCTACGGCGACGGGTTGGCGGGCTCGGTCGAGGGCTATGCGCGCCGGATACTGGATCGGGCTGAGGATGTCGGAGCGGTGCGTGCCCAGGCCTTCGCGTGGTGCCTGCTCGGCGAGTCCCTGCTCCTGCAGGCCCGATGGGACGAAGCCGTCGGTTGCCTCGAGCGGAGCTGCGAGCTCCACGCATCGCTGGGCACCCGGTCAGGTGGGCTCCCTTGGCAGCGCCGGGCCGAACTGGCCGTGTGCCGTGGCGCCTTTGACGAGGCCGACGCCTGCCTTCGCCACGCATCTGGGATCGCGACTGTCTCGGGGATGGCGAGCCATCTCTGGGGCCGGATCCACGCCACCCGCACCTTTGCGGCCGTCGAGCAGGGCGACTCGGAGGAGGCGGTCCGTTCCGTCCGCGCCGCCGCCGCGGCTGCGGCCCGATACGGCGACTGCCCGACGTGCAGCGCCTTACTCAACCCGATGGCGGCCGAAGCGTTCGCCC
The DNA here is from genome assembly GCA_019347775.1 of Actinomycetota bacterium. GTDB lineage: Bacteria > Actinomycetota > Acidimicrobiia > Acidimicrobiales > JAHWKP01 > JAHWKP01. Next base: position 3,148 of record JAHWKP010000083.1, read on the forward strand.
AGCTCGCCGACGGTAACAGCGCCCGGGCGTACGCGGCCTCGGCGGCGCAGGTGGCGGAGCTCTTCAACAGCTCGGCGTGGCGGGCCATGGCCGAATCGGCGGCGGGAAGCCTGGCCCGCGCCGACGGCGACGACGCTGTGGCGCGCCGGCACTTCGCAGCCGCCAGCGATCTCTACGAGCGATCCGGTCAGCCCTATTGGTCGAAGCGAGCGCTTGGGCCGGTCGCGACCGGGCCGGCGTAGGAGCCTGTAACGGGGAACGTTCAGGGAACGCGCCCGTCATATCGTTCGCCACGCGTATCCCGCGAGCCCAGACAAAACGACAGGAGGACGACGATGACACTGCAAATCGGCGACACCGCGCCGGACTTCGAGGCGGAGACGACGGAGGGCCGACTCAACTTTCATGACTGGATCGGCGACTCCTGGGCGGTGCTCTTCTCGCACCCCAAGGACTTCACGCCCGTATGCACCACCGAACTCGGCTACATGGCCAAGCTCAAGCCCGAGTTCGAACGCCGGGGCGTGAAGGTCATCGGCCTGTCCGTGGACGGCACGGGAGACCACGAGGCCTGGGCCCAGGACATCGAGGACACCCAGGGCGCTCGTCCCAACTTCCCGATCATCGGCGACGCCGACTTCAACGTGTCCAAGCTCTACGGGATGCTCCCCGCCAGCACGTCTGGCGACCCCCGCACCCGGACGCCGGCCGACAACCAGACCGTGCGGAACGTATTCGTGGTCGGGCCGGATAAGCGGATCAAGCTCATCCTCGCTTACCCGATGACAACCGGGCGCAACTTCGACGAGGTGCTGCGGGTCATCGACTCTCTCCAGCTCACCGCCAACCACCGGGTTGCGACACCGGTGAATTGGAGGCAGGGGGACGACGTGATCATCGTCGGCTCGGTGTCCAACGACGAGGCCGAGAAGGTCTTCGGCACTTGGAAGGAACCGAAGCCGTACATCCGGATCGTCCCCCAGCCCAGCTGAGCGCGATGATCTTCACCCAGCACTACCTCGGCTGCTTGTCCCAGGCCTCGTACCTGATCGGGGACGAGACCACGGGTCGGGCCGTCGTCGTCGACCCCCGCCGTGACATCGCGGGTTACCTCAAGGAGGCGGAGGCGAAGGGGCTTTCTATCGAGCGGGTCATCGAGACCCATGTCCACGCCGACTTCGTCGGCGGCCATCTTGAGCTCGCGGCGGGGGTCGGAGCCCTCATCTCCTACGGCGAAGGCGCGGACGTCGCCTTTCCCGTCGACTTCCTGCACGACGGGCAACGGCTGTCCTTGGGCGAAGTGACCTTGGAGGTCCTCGCCACGCCGGGGCATACCCCGGAGTCGATCTGCATCGCCGTGTACCAACACCCCCACGACGAGATTCCCTACGGCGTGCTCACGGGTGACACATTGTTCGTCGGCGATGTCGGCCGCCCGGACCTGCTGGCCTCCGCGAGTTCGGATCTGTCAGCCGACCTGCTGGCACGACACCTCTACCACTCCCTCCGCGAGAAGCTCCTCTCACTTCCCGACGAGACGCGGGTCTTTCCAGGGCACGGCGCGGGTTCGTCGTGCGGCAAGCAGCTGTCGAGTGACACCAGCTCGACGATGGGTGAGCAACGCAGGGAGAACTATGCGCTGCAGCCGATGGACGAGGCCGCCTTCGTGGCGGTCGTCACCGAAGGCCAGCCGGCACGGCCTCCCTACTTCGAGTTCGACGCCCAGCTGAACCGCCAAATTCGGCCTCTGCTCGACGACAACGCCCCGCGACCCCTCGCGATCGGTGAGGTGCTCGCTTTCGCTGAGAACGGTGCCTTGTTGCTCGATGTGCGCGAGCCCGCCGATTACGCGGCCGGGCATCTGCGGGGCGCCGTCAACATCGGGCTCGAGGGCCGCTTCGCGGAATGGGCCGGTGATGTCGTGTCGCCGACGCGCGACATCGTGCTCGTCGGCGATCCCGCGAGCGCCGCGGAGGCCAAGACCCGGCTGGGTCGAATCGGCTACGACCGTGTCGTCGGGCAACTCGAAGACCCCGCGCGGTTGCTGGCCACCCGGCCGGCGCTGCACGAAGTGAGCTCTCGGCTTACCGTCCAGCAGCTGAGCGAGCTTCGACGCCTCGACGACATCGAGCTGGTCGACGTGCGCAGTCCGGCCGAGACAGCGGACGGCACGATAGCTGGCGCCCGGCTGATCCCGCTGGTCAGGCTCACCGCGTCGCTCGAAGCCCTCGGGCGCACCAAGCCGGTCGTGGTCTACTGCGCCAGCGGCTACCGCTCGCAGGTTGCGGCGAGCGTGCTCTGCGAGACGGGGTTTTCCGACGTGTCCGATCTGCTCGGCGGCTACTCCGCCTGGCAGACGGCCGGGCTCGCGGTCGAGCGCGAGAAAGAGCCGACCGGCACGGCGCCCCCCGTGCTCGGACCCAACCCCGCCAAGGCCATCCGGGGGCGATGACCGCGGCGACGAGCGCCCAGCGCCCTCGCCGAGCCGACGTCGCGGCCAGCTATGACGTTGGCGTCGACGCGTACGCCAAGCTGTGGAGCCCCGTCATCCAACCTCCGGGGCGAGCCGTCATAGCTGCCCTCGGGATTGAAGCTGCGCAGCGGGTGATCGACATCGGCACGGGAACCGGCGCCCTCGTCCCGTCGATCCGCGCCGCGGCCAATGGGGTCAGCGTGATCGGACTCGACCCGGCGGGCGAGATGCTTCGAGCTGCCCGGAACAGTATGACTCTGGCAGCGGTACAAGGCGATGCCGTATCGCTGCCGTTTCGCGATGCAGCGATAGATCGGGCCTTGCTTGCCTTCGTGCTCTTCCACCTCAGTGATCCATACCTGGCGCTATCGGAGGTTGCCAGGGTGCTCATTGCGGGCGGGCGTGTGGGAACCGTCACCTGGGTGGGCGACGACACGATCAGGGCGTACGAGGAATTGGATGCGATCCTCAATGAGGCGGGCGCGCCGCAGTTCCCCACCCGGCGCGTCGATACAGGGCTGGACACCCCCGAGGCAATCGACGCGCTCTTCTCGCATTCCGGCCTCCGAGCGACCCGGATCTGGACGGAAGCGCTCCACCATCAGTGGAACCGTTCGACCTACTGGGCGCTCGCGAGCGGGTTCGGCGTGAACAGCGTGCGACTCCAAAGGCTCGACCCCGCGGCGCGCAAAGAAGTCCGAGAACGCGCCCGCCAACGCCTCGACGCCCTTCCGCCCGACGCCTTCGCATGGAGCGGGCAGGTTCTGTGCGCCGTCGCGACGAAACCACTTTCGCGGTCTGAGCAAGGAGGCCCTAGGTAGTTGCGGGCCCGTGTACGGACGGGTCTGTGTACGTTGCGTGCGGTGAACGGGCGCGCACACGGCAGTCCGAGGTCCCCGTCCTCGTGGCCGATGTGGGTGCTGGGCCTCGTGGTTCTGACCGACCAGATCGACCAGAACATCCTTCGCGGGGTCCTGGAGCAGCTCCGCGCCGAGTTCGCCCTCAGTGACCCGCAGCTCGGAGTCCTGGCGAGTTCGTTCATCTTGGTGAACGGACTGGTTACCGTCCCGGCCGGATACCTGGCCGACCGCTGGAACCGCACCCGCACCGTGGGCAACACGATGCTGGTGTGGTCGGGCATCACCGCCGTCACGGCGGCAGCACCAAACTACGGCGCCCTGGTCGCGGTCCGATCTGCGCTCGGTTTCGGTCAGGCGATCACGGAGCCGGCCGCCAACAGCCTGGTGGCTGACTACTACCCCCTCTCGCACCGCGGTCGTGCCTTCTCCATCCAGCAGGTGATGGGACTGCTGGGCATCGGCGTCGGAATTGGGCTCGGCGGCCTGGTGGGCGCCGCGTTGGGCTGGCGCTGGGCCTTCCTGATCGTGGGAAGTCCGAGCATCGTCGTCGCCTTCATGGTGTTTCGGCTACGCGAACCCCGACGGGGCGCCTCCGACCGGCTCCACCTCGGCGTGGCCTCCCACGAAGAGGAAGGGCCAGGCCGCTCGGCTGCCCTGGTTGATCGGGGGGCGAGGGTCTTCACGAAGGAGCTACTGCGGGGGCTCGCCGCCGACATGAGAACCATTAGTCGGATCAGGACCATGCGTTATGCCCTGGTTGGCGTCAGCGTCCTGCTGTTCACGGTGACGGGGATAAGCGTGTGGCTTCCCTCGTTCTACGAACGCCAGCTCGGGGTGTCCGCCGGCGCCGCGCAGCTGCTGGTGGGATCGTTGATCATCGTCGGCGGCATCCGCGGCGGTATCTTCACGCCGACCGAGGCGGCCGCCGTGGCCGCCTTCTATGCCCTTCTGGTGGGCGTCCTGCTCTACCGCACACTCGGGACCGCCGCCATCTGGCAGTGCCTGTTCGAGACGGCCAGCATGTCGGCCGGCATCATGCTGATCGTCGCCATGGCAAGCATGACCTCGTTCATTCTCGGCTTCGAGAACGTTCCCAGGACCCTGGCGGGCCACATTCTCGGGATCACATCTGACCCAACCCTGCTGCTGCTTCTGCTGAACCTGATCCTGCTTATTAT
>JAHWKP010000084.1 GCA_019347775.1 Actinomycetota bacterium
GTACTGCGGACGTAGTCGATTTCAGGCTGCTGGCTTCGCACGACCGCATAGTCCGCTCCGCCCTCGCCGTAATAGATCCGGGGCTGGGTGATCTCGGGTGCACCTGCCGGCGGGATGTCGCGCACGAGGAACTCCGGCTTTCCGTCCTCGGTCGCGGCATTGGCGGCCGAGAGGATGGACCCGAATCCGTGGGTGAACTGCAGGTGCTGGTTCACCCAGGACTGCGTGGGCAGCTCGCTCGTCTCGATCTCTCGGGCCGAAATCAGAGTCTGCGTGAGGGAACCGTCGACGACATACCGGTCGACGTCGACGTCGTTGAACCGGTAGTACTGGCGGAATTCCTGGAGCCGCTGGTAGGTCTGGCGAACGAACCGGGGATCCCACAACCGCAGGTTGTCCACGGTGTCGCGGTTGTCGGCGATGGCCTGAGCGTCGAGATTCTCCTTGTAAGGAAACTCCGTGAGCCGGATACCCGAGATGCCGTGGGCATGACGGGTCGAAGCGATGTTGCGCTCGATGAAGGGACGCTCCCGTTGGGGTTCGTTCGGCTCGACGCGGAACTTCTGCACGAACGCCGGATAAAGACTGCCGACCACCAGGGAAATGAATGCCCACAAACCAACCGCGAGCACGGGAAGGACCCACCCTTGGCGCCGGATGTTCACGACGAAGAGCACCGCAGCCGCGAGGGAGATGAACAGGAGAAGGTTGATAGCTGGAAGCTGCGCGTTGACGTCGGTGTAGGTGGCTCCGTCGACAATGCCCCGGGTGGAGAAGTTCAACTCGAACCGCTGGAAGAAGTACCCCACCGCCTTCACCAGGGCCATGAGCGCCAGCAGCACCGACAGGTGGGCCTTCACCGCGCTGGTGACTCGCGGCGCGATGCCCTGCACTCGGATGCCTCCATTGAGGTAGTGAGCTGCCAGGGTGACGAGGGCGGTGGTGAACAGGGCCAAAAATGCCCAGTTGATGAGGAACGAGACGAACGGGAGCCGGAAGACGTAGAAGCCGATATCACGGCCGAACTGCGCGTCGCTGGTGCCGAAGTCGGTCCCGTTGCGGAACAGCAGCCAGTTCTGCCACTGACCGGCGGCTCCCCCACCCACCATCAGGGCCAGAACTACCGCCACGCCCAGCCGGATAAGCCCGGCCCGCGTCCCGACCACCTCTCGGTAGCGCGCCACGGCATCGTCGAGCCGACCGGGGCCCTTTGGCGCCAACCGGTCGGCGATAACGAGATTGACCCACACCATGGCGAAGAACGCCAGGGTGAAAACGAAGAAGAGCACGATCTTCGCCCCGAGGACGCCGCGCCACACCGACTCGAGGCGAACCTCTTGGAACCACAGATAGTCGGTCCAGAAAACCGCGAGCCCCCGAAGCGAAGCCAGCACCACGAACAGGATTCCGATGAGGGCTATGAGCCCCACGCGCCCCTTCGGAGTACCGCTGGTTCGCCGACGCGGCAGGTCGGTCGGCATCTTCATCGAAGCATCAGCCTATGGGTTACGGCGCACTATGGCGGCAGGCGCGGTGCTCAGGGCGTTGGGACCACGAGGCACCTGCAGCCCGAGTGCGCGGGCGGTAGAACCTGGCCCGTAGGAAAGGCCTCGCCTCGGGACGTCGGGCCTGCAAGCGCGTTGTCCTCGCAATCGGGGCACGGATCCCCGCCGTCATCGACTACCCACGCCAACTTCGCCGACCCTGCCGCCACATAGACACCAGCGGCATAGGCCGCGGCTAGATACTCCGACGCCAGTCTCTCGAGACGAGCCGATCTCCATTCGCGGTATGCAGCCCCGACTACGTCGACGACGGCCTGCTCGTCATCTCCCCCCGCGGCCGACTTCAGCGCTCTGGTCACAGCCCGCCGCACCGGCCTCACCAGTTCCTCGGCCAGGCGGTCGGAGATGGCAACGAGGTCGATCCCCTCTCTGCCGGCCGGTGCGCCCACCGATTGGGCTCCCGCGGCACCCGCTTCCTCCACCGCCGCTTGGGCCACCGAGCTGTAGCGAGCCGCCTGCGCCTGCTCTGTCCCGAGAGTCACGTCGAGCGACGGCCGACCCTTACGGCTGCGAATTCGGTCAAGGACGTCGTTCTGTTCGTCCTGCAACGAGCGCTTGAGTTTGCGCACCAGCGGACCGACGATCGGATCCAACTGGATGTCGCGATGCTGGAGGTGATCCTCCGGGTCGGCCGCGTGCGCGATGACCTCTTCGGGCGCCGTCACGGGATCGGGCGGCGCGGCCCGCTCAGCTCGAATCCGGGCGAACACCTCCTCGGCCGCACTCTCGGCCTGGGTCGTCTGGACGGGTTCGGGCTGGGGCTCCGGTTGGACGGGTTCTGGTCGGGGCTCGGGTTCCGGTTGGGGCTCGGGTTCCGGTTGGGGCTCGGGTTCCGGTTGGGGCTCGGGTTCCGGTTGGGGCTGGGGCTCTGGTTGGGGTTCGGGCTCTGATCGGGGCTCGGGTTCCGGTTGGCGCTCCGGCGCGGGTGCTACCGCCGAGCGCTCTGCGGCTTCAGCCGCGCTACGGGCTGCTTCGGGAGCATGGTCGAGTGTGGAAACGGCCTCTTCCAGGTTCTGGCGCACAGCGGCGTAGGCCTCGAGAAGGCGATCCCGCCCTGCACCGAGTCGCTCGACCTGTAGATGGGCGACGCGTCGCTTCTCCGCCAGATCCGACAGCACCGCATCGCGCGACGCTTCGGCATCCCGGATCATGTCCTGTGCCCGCCAGGCGGCGTCAGCCAATAGCGCCTGGGCTTCCTCCTCGGCCTGCCGCGCTCGTTCCGCTGCGGCCGATTCAGCCTCCTCCTGTCGCGCACTCAGCACGCCCGACGCCTCAGCCCGCATCGCCTCCGACTCTGCTGCCGCGTCAGTCCGAAGCCGCGAGGCAGCCTCCTCGGCCTTGGTCCGGATGTCCTCGGCCGCCTCTTCGGCGGTACGGACGATTCGGGCGGTCTCATCGCCGAGTGCGCTCATCAGCGTCTCTCGGTCCACCGCGGGCGGGGGTGCCTGCCGCAGGGCCTCGAGTTCTATTAGGAGCTCGTCGTGGCGGGCCCGCAAGCGAGCCAGTTCGTCGGCAACCTGAGCGAGAAAGGCCCTTACTTCCTGTTGGTCGTAGCCCCGAAAAGACGTGCTGAAACGGTGCCGGCCGACGTCCTCGGGACTAAGCGGAGGCAGAGTTCCGTCGAGACCGTCGGACCCGGGATCGGGTCTTTCGCCCAGCACCATTGCCTGAGCCTAAGGCGCTGCTTCCCACCGAAAGTGGAAGGAACAATGTGAACGTCGATCCACTTCCCGGCTGCGACCGGCACGTCAACTTGCCGTCGTGTACTTCGGCCACCCGCTGGGCCAGTGCGAGGCCGAGCCCTAGCCCTCCGTAGGACCGGGTGTCGGAGGCGTCGCCTTGAGCGAACTCGCCGAACGCCTGGGCCTGCTGGTCCTCGGTCATTCCGATGCCCTGGTCCTTGACCGAGATCTCGACGCCGGGTGTGCCGTCACGTTCGGCGGGCTGGGCGTCGATGGCGATCTTGCCTCCGGCAGGCGAGAACTTGACGGCGTTGTCGATCAGCTCGTGGATAGCGGCGCGTGCCCAGCGAGGATCGGCATGAACGGTCGGTGTACCCCGGGCAATCCGTCGAGTGACGCTTCTGGGCTTCGAACGGCCATCGCGGGCGGGAGCGCCGCGCTTGAGCCGGTCGGCCCACAGTTGCACCTCGTCGTCGAGCAATCGACGCAAGTCCAACGGCTCCGGTCGCAGGGTCACACTGCCGCCGGTCGCCGCGAAGAACTCCAGCATCTCGACGATCCGAAGCAACTTGTCGGACGATTCGACTATCTCGTGGTGCCAGCTGCGGGCGCGCTCCTCCGGCACGTTGCGGTTAGCGAGAATTTCGGCGAAACCCTTGATGCCGGTGAGAGGCGTGCGCAGCTCGTGCCCTACGCGGGAGAGGAACTCGGTCTTCATGCGTTCGACCTCACGTTCCTTTCTGAGATCGCGAAGCACGAAGACGTTGCCGGCCAGCTCGCGGCGCGATCCGCGTAGGACTCCAGCAGAGATAGCGACCGGAACACTGGCGCGGTCGGACCTGATCACCGATCCGACTGCGGACCACCGAGTAGGCGAGGGCTTCCGCAGGCGTCTGGAAAGGTCACCACCTTCAGCGTTGACCAGCTGCACTACGTCCGCCGCTCGCCTTCCTCTTACGCCGGCCGCCCCCACGCCGAGCAACTCTTCGGCTGCCTGGTTGAAGTCAGTCACGCGGCCGCGGGCGTTGATGGCAATGAGCGCCTCGCCCATGCCCGCCACGACCGCCTCCAGCCGATTCCGGAGCCGGGTCTCGTCGTCGGCAGCGCGTCGTAGAGCGGCGGTCTGATCCTCGATGGCGCCGGCCATCGAGTCGAACGTGCGGCCCAGGACGCCGACCTCGTCATCGCTGCGAACCCCGGACCGGACGCCCCGCCGGCCCTCCTCAATCCTCTCGGCGGCGCGCGTCAGGCGTCTGAGACCTCCCCCGATGCGATCGCCGACGACCGCGGCGACGAGCAGCGCCAGGATCGTCCCTCCGAGGGCGATGAGGAACAGAGTTCGGAAGAGCGACTCGCGTGTCTCGGCCACGAGAGTCGTGGGCGTCGACGCGACGACCGCTATGGCCGCCGACCCGCTCGGCGCCGGGATAGGACGGGCGGCGACGAAATAGTCGGGCGTCACCCGCGTTTCGGGCCGTCCGGTCGAAAGAATGTCTCGTGAGATCGCCGCCGCTACTCCGTCTGAGGGCTGGGGGCCGAATGCCGCAAGCTGAGCGTTCTCCGACCACAGGGCGAGACTGAGCAAGCGATCGTCGGCGGCCCGATCCGACAAGAAGCCCGCGTCGAGGGTTTCGACGGACATCACTATCGCCACGACATCCTGGCCCGGACCGATCACGGGACTGGCGCTGACCACCACGACCGAGCCGCCGACCACCTCCACTCCGGCCCGCTGGCCCCGCCGAGCGATGGCGTCTTCGACCAGTCCTGTCTGGGCCGCGGCTCTGACATCGGCCTCGTCGACGCCGGCCCTGCCCAGAACAGATCCGTCTGGCTGCACGAGTCCCAGCCCAGCCGGACGAGCGGAGAAGAACTCCCTCGCTTCCTCGAGCAGCGCGCTCAGCGCGGCCGACGACGCTTGGCCCGAAGTAGCCGCCAGAAATTCGTCGCGGTTGGCCTCGTTGACGAGGAATCGACTCGTGAAGTCCGAACGCTGACGGGCGGCATCGGTGCGGTCGCGCAGGAATGCGGCCTCCGTGGCTGCCCTGGTGTCCAGTCGACGGATGGCCTCGTCCTCGACGGTGCCGGACAGGACCGTCGACAAGGCGACCGACAGAACGAGCACGACCAGCAGGAGAGTGCCTGCGGCACTGGCTCCGACCCGGGCGGCGATCGAGCGGCGAGATTCGGCCAACAACGCGCCGAGTACGGCCGCACCTCCAAGGGCGAGCAGCGCCGCAGTGAGAATGTCGGCCCCGCCGAACGTGTCCGATCTCGTCGTGAGGGTGGTTCGGGCCACCGCGGAACACCCGAGAAGAACGAGGCCGGACCACATCAGCCGTCGACCCAGTGCGCTCCCGTGCCAGGGGGCGGTCCCCGCCGCGGCGAGGGCGATACCGACCGACTGGGCCACCAAGACACCGGTCGCGTCACCGTCGACGATCAGCGAGCCGGCCAGGAAGGCGGCGATTCCTATGAGCGTGAAGCCGAGTCCGAGCGCGGCGCGCGCCCACGCCACGAGGGTCATCAGCTCGCCCCGCAGCGCCACCAGCGCCAGTCCGGCAGCGGCCGCGAGGAACGTGACGAACTGGGCGGCGAAGTCCAGCTGTGCCGCGGAAGAGCTCACCGTGGCGGTCCGAGCGCGCTCAGGTCTCCCCCGATGCGCCCGAGGGCGACCAGGGCCGACTCCAGATTGGCGACGGGGATGATCAAAAGATTCTCACCGGCGTGCGCCTGTGCCTCGGCCGCGTTGGACTCCGGCACCAGGAAAACCTCCACTCCGGCGTCGGTGACGGCCGCAGCCTTCTGTCCGACACCGCCGATGGGAACGATATTTCCGTCGATGTTGATCGCACCGGTGACGGCTACCCGTCGGCCACCGGTGAGCTCGCCCGGAGTCAAAAGGTCAATAACTGTCAAGGCGAACGCAAGGCCTGCGGAGGGGCCCCCGATGTCCTGCGACTCGATGCGGACCTCGAAGGGCAGGTTGAACCGCTGATCCTTGGTCCGCAGCGCGACTCCCATCACTGCGCCCGCTCCTGGAGGGCACTCGACTTCCTCAGGACAGGGGACGAGCCCGACCTCCACGGAAGTAGCCGTGCCGTCTGGCTCGCGGATTTTCAAGGGGAGGGTTTGACCTGGGCTGCGGGCCGCAACGGCCGCCTGGACCCCTTCGACGGTTGACACCGGCTCTCCTCCGGCGGACACGATCACATCGCCGGGGCTCAGCGTCGCCTCGGCCGGCGATCCGGGGATAAGGATTTGTTCCACGATGGCTCCGGATCCGACGCGTTCGACGGGGAAACCGAGACGGCGTAAGGCGACGGCGATAGCGACGTCTTTCGAGTCGTCGATTGCCTGCAGGTTCACCTGGCGGAACTGATCAGGCGTCTGGTCTCCGAGAATCTGCTCCTCAGGAAAAATGTCGACGTCAGGGTCGAGCCAGCCGAACAGGAGGTCCAAGACGGTCGGCCGGCTCTGCAGCTCGACGGTGGTCAGCAGAATTTGGCCCTGGGGCGGATGCGCCCTGTCGGCGGGCACGCCGACGAGTGGGTTGACCGGCGTCGCGCCCCCTGGGTAGAGGGCGAAATACGGCAGCGGGCTGTTGGCACCCGCCAGAACCGTCAAGGCCGCGACCACCGGAACGACGAATCGCCAGAGGCGGCGCGGCTCTGTTGACTCGAGAGACGCCCAGGCCAGAGGACCCCGGGCTACGATCGTCGCCGAATCACGCACTTGAGCACAGTTTGTCGCCAGAATTCGATGCGCACGGCGGCGACCCACCGACGAGCGGGGCCGATGACTTCAGACGACGAGCCAAAGGCACCCACGGAGCGGCCAGACGAGGCCGCGTCTGAGGATCGCAGCGACGATCGCGACCCCGAGAAGGAGGAGTCGCCACAGCGTCCGTCACCACAGCCGCCCCAGCGTCCTGCCGAGCCGCCGCGTCCCACTCCACCAACTCCACCAACTCCACCTGCTCCCCGGCCGCCGCCGCGCCCAACGCCGCCGGCTCCGCAGCCGCCGGCTCCGCCCGGGCTGCGATCTCCCCCGTAGGGGCGGGGCTTGCCCCGCCCGCTCGTGGCTCCGTCCGACCCGCGAGGTCGCTCGTTGCCGCGCCGATCCGACGCGCCAGCCCCGCCAGCCCCAGCGCCACCAACGCGGTCAGCACGCCGTAGTAGCCGGCGACGCCGAGCAGCGCCAGGCCGACGACGAGCATGCCGGTGATCGCACCGCCGCGGAACGCCGCGTCGAGGGCCGGCGAGATGCCTCCCCGGCCGGCCTCCGCCACGCGGGCGTTCGCGCGCACGGAGACGTTCATGCCGATGAATCCCGCCCCCGCCGAGAGCAGCCCGCCGATCGCGAAGCCGATGGCGACGGAGACGCTCTGGAGCGGGATCA